>NZ_JALVAO010000039.1 GCF_027011145.1 Thermococcus sp.
TGAAGTCTACTTTCATCTCCAAAACCTCCCTTTGTCTTTAATTTTCCCAGAAGAGAGTCACGAATAGGGGGGTTATCGGTGAAATCAGGCATTTGAGCGCCAGCGGAGAAGACACTCCCCCCTCATCGGCATCGGAGCGAGTAACGGCTTTGAGTATTTAAGGTTTTTGGGCCGAAAATTCTTAAAGCGGAAGGAATTAAGTTAGAGCATGTCAGTAGCTCTGGAAATTGAGTTTCCCATGCTGGTTGTCGGTGTTGTAACGTCTGGGTATCTGTTATTCAGGACACTTCGGGAGAGGTCAGTTGAACTCTCCTTTGCTTCCCTTGGGTGGGTATTTTTGAGTGTCCACGTTCTTCTGAGGATTCTGGGGCACTTTTCTCTGGCCGAAACTTTCCTGTACTTCTTTGCCCTTGGGGTTTCTCTCTACGTTGTCTCCCTAATTCGGGACATGTATCCTTCAAAAACTCATCTCTTTGCTCTGTATCTTCTTATTCCCGCTTCTCATCTTTTGTTTAGATTTCTTTCCTTTCTAGGATATCCAATTCAGCATGGTATGGGCGGTATTGCCGGGGATTCAGGAGTTATATTGCTGATTACCGGTTATATAGCTTATAGGACTTTCAAAAGGCTGTTACTTTCCCTCTCAGTTGTCCCAATAGCCGTAGTTTTCCTTCTTTACAAGGCTCTGAGTGGGACTTTGGTTGGTCTCGTTCTGATGACACTTGGTGCCGTCGTGTTTTCAGTGGCCACTATACGCGTAACTGCAGCTGGCCTTTTCAAGGGAGGGAAGACGCCTGAAGTTAGTGGAAGGGGATTGGTAATTGTTAAAGACATTCAGTTCATACTTGACAAGTACAGGGAGTCTCCAGTTCTACTAATAACCCGCAGAATCCGTGAATATCCTCCCCACTGGTCGGTCTTTAGGATATCAACAGTACCGGCTGAGAATTCAGTTTCTCCTACTGCCCTTGAAAAGCTTCGCCATCTGATTGTTAAATACCTGGTCGAGGCCAGAAGGAAAGGTTCAAAGGGTCTTGTTGTCATAGACTGCATAGATTTTCTGCTACTCTACAACGACAGACTTGCGGTTTTGAAGTTTCTAGGAGATGTGAGAGATTATGCTGTGATTAACGATGGTTTGATTTATGTGGCCTTGGACAGCTCCATAGACGAGCGTACGAGAAGGTTAATAGAAAATTTAAGCGACGGGGAGCTCAAAGGATAACCAGCTCCCTCTCGGCCTTCGTCAGCCTTCTCCCATTTCCCTCCACGACAACGTCGTCCTCTATCCTCACACCGCCGAGGCCGGGAACGTAAATTCCCGGCTCTATCGTGAATGTCATACCGTTTTCGAGAACCGTCCTCTCTCCCGGCCCTATGTAAGGCTCTTCGTGGACATCCAAACCTAGGCCATGACCAGTTCTGTGGGTGAAGTATTTCCCGTATCCCGCTTCCTCTATTGTTTTTCTCGCCATTGCGTCTATCTCTCCAGCTTGAATGCCTTCCCTTACGGCCTGAAAGGCCCTCTCCTGTGCCTCCCAGACAACTTCGTAAATCCTGACGAGCCTCTCATCGGGTTCTCCCAGGGCTATCGTTCTAGTTATGTCGGAGCAGTAGCCCTTCCACTTCGCGCCGTAGTCGAGTATAACCATATCTCCCTTCCTCAACTTCCTCTCGCCGGGCTCGTGATGGGGATTGGCCCCGTTTTCACCGCTCGCCACTATCGGCTCGAAGGAAATCCCGTCGGAGCGCTCCCTAATTTCGATTTCTATCCTTAGGGCGAGTTCCCTTTCCTTCATTCCAACCAAATCCCAGCTCAGAACCTCCTCGAAAACGTCATCGACAACCTTTGTGGCCTTTTCCATGAGCCTTATCTCGTCCCTCTCCTTCCTCATCCTGAGCTCCCTCATGACGAGACTTAATGGATAGGGGTTCATCCTAATCGTCCTGCTGAGCTCTATCAGCCAATCCGCCCTCATGGTGTTCTCTATCAGTAAGTTTCCACCGCTTATACCCAGCTCGTGAGCAATCGTTGCGAGTTTAGCGTAGGGGTTCTCGCCGTCCCGCCAGAACGTAACAGGTGCGTCGTGGATAACGTTCTCGTAGAGGCTCGGCGCGAGAATCTGGAAGTCCCCTTCAGGGTTTACGGCCAGAAGGGTGGGTCTTTCACCGGCTTCGTGTATCCTTATACTGGTGAGGTAGTAGAAGTTCGAGCCCGGGCTTATGAGCGCTCCGTCGAAGCCCTTCTTTTTCATCAGTTCAGCGAGTTTTTCGACCCTCATGCCACCACCGGGAACAGTTTTCCGGCATGGCTTAAACCCTTTTCTCAAGCCTCACCGCGAGCAGAGCCACAATGAAACCTCCCAGGACGTCCCAGACCCAGTGCTCCCCTAGGAGGACCGTTGAAACCGGAACGAGGGCAAGGAAGAGGGCCAACAAAAGGGTTTCCCTCTTCCTCTCCTCCAGAACCGAGAGCAGGCCGATGAAGGCCAGCGTGCAGTGGGGCGATGGAAAAACGAACTCGGGTCTTGCCGTCCAGTCGTTGAGCGCGTAGTGCTCTGGAAGGGTGTAAACCACGTGGGGAGCGTAAACGTGGAAGAGGGCAAAGGAAAGGGCGAGAAGACCAAAGCCCAATGCAAACCTCCTGAAAAGTCTTTTCGCCCGCTCCTCGTCTCTCAGCGTGAAGTAGATTGCCGGAAGCCAGAAGCTTCCGACGAAACCGGCTCTGTAAATGGCCCTCATAACGTGGTGTATTGACCTGTGGGAGACCGTCCAGCTAACTATGGAGTATTCGAAGCGATAAGACGTCAGCGGGAGCTTGAGGAAATAGGGGAGAACGTTCACGCTCCACCTTCCTACCCAGGGATAAACCAGCGCATAGGCATCCCAGGCGAGGTAAACCACGAGGAACGCCAGCTGGAGTTTTAGCCTTTTTCCCTTCATCGTGCAAACTTCTCCGCAATCCTTAAAAACCAACCCTCGAAACTCGACCGACTAGGCGGGTTCGCCCGCGGGATGTCCCCGGAAGGGGGAACCACAAACGAGGAAGGTGAGCAAGATGGGAATGTATAAGTACATTAGGGAAGCCTGGAAGAGCCCCAAGAAGAGCTACGTTGGGGAGCTCCTCAAGAAGAGGATGATTCAGTGGAGAAGGGACCCGGTAGTTAAGAGAATCGAGAGGCCGACGAGACTCGACAGGGCTCGCTCCCTCGGTTATCAGGCCAAGCAGGGCTACGTCGTTGTTCGCGTTCGCGTTAGGCGCGGAGGAAGGAAGAGGCCCAGGTGGAAGGGCGGAAGGAAGCCGAGCAAGATGGGTATGGTCAAGTACTCACCAAAGAAGAGCCTCCAGTGGATAGCCGAGGAAAAGGCCGCGAGAAAGTTCCCGAACCTTGAGGTTCTCAACAGCTACTGGGTCGGCGAGGACGGTATGTACAAGTGGTTTGAGGTCATAATGGTAGACCCGCACCACCCGGTCATAAAGAGCGACCCGAAGATAGCGTGGATAGCCCTCAAGCCCCACAAGGGCAGGGTCTTTAGAGGTCTCACCAGCGCCGGCAAGAAGGGTCGCGGCCTGAGGAACAAGGGTAAGGGTGCCGAAAAGGTCAGGCCCAGCGTTAGGGCCAACAAGGGCAAGACCAAGTGAGCTCTTCCCTTCTTATTCTGTTTCCTCTGGGTTTTCTAGCTTTATCCTTTTGATTCC
Source organism: Thermococcus sp. (assembly GCF_027011145.1). Classification (NCBI taxonomy): domain Archaea; kingdom Methanobacteriati; phylum Methanobacteriota; class Thermococci; order Thermococcales; family Thermococcaceae; genus Thermococcus; species Thermococcus sp. The sequence goes on from NZ_JALVAO010000039.1 coordinate 3,701, forward strand.
AACCTTCTCGTAGACTTTGTCCGAGCTTATTATAACGCCCCCACATTTTGCCGCATGGAAAGCATCGAAAGCGTTTAGCCCATGCTCTTTCATGTAGTATGCCGCCCGTAGGTAGACGTCTTCCTCTATTCCAGTCAGCGCCATAACAGCAGAGGTCAGTTTTATGGGGTCCAGATTGTACTTTTTGGCCACTATCAGAAGTTCAAGAAACGTTGTTTCGGATGTCGTTATCTGGCCTTCGTATCGCTCGAGGATTTTCTTCGCGTTCTCCTTGAGCCAGTCGTTTGGCTTCATGAGCGCTAGGAAGAAATCCGTGTCCGCGTATATCATTCCTCGCCCTCCGCTTCTTTCGTGGCTTCTTCCAGTATTTCCTTCCTGAGTTCGCGAATGGACTTATCGGGGAGCTTCCTCCCGAGCTCCTCGAGTTCCTTGAGGGGATTTTCTGGTTTGGGAACTATGAGGATTCCCTCATTGAGCTTAACGAGGTATACCTCCTTCGGGAGGTTCTTCCTTATGGCCTTCGGGATGTAAAGCCTCCCTTTGGAATCAATCTGGGTTAGCATATTTTCCACCGATAGGGTATTTGTGGGAAAACTATTTAAAATTTCCCACAAGCGTGGGATTACCTTTTAAAATCCCCCCTTTCCAATTCATCCTGGTGAAGAGAGATGGCGAAGCTTCAGGCGCATCACGTCAGGCTTACCACGTTCATTCACGCTACCGAGGACGAGGACAAGGTCCTTAAGGCGATAGCGACGTTCATTCCCGATGAGATTGACGAGGACGACGTTCTCTTCGACGTTGAGGAAACGACGGGTTTCTTCGGCAACCCGATAAAGGTCGTCAACGTCGAGATAAAGAGGAGCAGAGCTGTCAGGACATTTCTCAAAAACTTCAAGGAACTGCTGAGCGAGGAGGACAAGAAATACATTCTTGAAAACCTTGATGAGAAGGTTGACGAAGAAGGAACGCTCTACGTTAGGTTCAACAAGCAGAAGGCCTATCTGGGCGAAGCGAAAGTTGACGAAGGCCCGGATGTTGTTCAGGTCAGGATAAAGGCCAAGGCCTTTCCGATGAGGAAAGAGGCTGTGGTTAAAGCCGTGAGGGAGTGGCTGGAGGAATGAGCGAAGGGCCTGAGGAGGTTTCTTTCTCAAGGGACTACTTCGTTGAGATGGACGTTAGGAGCGAAGATGCCTACGAATTGGCCAACGAGTGGTTCGACGAGGTAGTCTTTACAAAAAAGCTCGTTCTCAAAAGCTCCCCCGACTGGACCTCCCTGAAGGAGGAGGTCAAAGCTCTAAGGAAAACCTACGGTAAAGTCGCCCTCCTCATTGTCACCAAAAAGCCGAGCCTCATAAGGGAGGTAAAGGGGAGAAACCTTAGGGCTTTAATCTATGTCCAGGGGGGTGACATGAGGATTACCAGGACGGCAATTGAGTCGAGGGTTGATGCCCTGATAAGCCCCTGGCTCGGAAGAAAGGACTACGGTTTCGACCATACTTTGGCAGGAATGGCCTCGCGAAGGGGTGTTGCCATCGGCTTTTCCCTGGCTCCGCTCCTTAGGGCAAACCCCTACGAGAGGGCCCTAACGTTGCGCTTCATGATGAAGGTCTGGGAGCTTACCAGAAAGTATCGCGTGCCAAGGTTTCTAACCAGCTCGGCCGAGAGCAGATGGGAAGTCCGCTCGCCGAGGGACTTGATGAGCCTCGGGATAAACATCGGCATGGAAATCCCGGAGGCGAGGGCGAGCCTGAACTTTCACCCGAGGAGGATTCTTCAAAAATTGAAAAACTGAGGAAAATCAGCCCTCAAGGGCCGGGAAGTAGTCAGGCTCGTAGTCCTCAAGCTTTCCGTCGAGGTAGTCTTCGTAGCCCTGAAGGTCGAGCAGTCCGTGTCCGCTGAGGTTGAAGAGTATGACCTCCTCTTTTCCTTCTTCTTTAGCTTTCAGCGCCCTGTCTATTGTCCCTTTTATCGCGTGGGCACTCTCCGGGGCGGGGATTATTCCCTCGGTCTTCGCGAACAGCTCTGCCGCCTGGAAGACCTCGTTCTGGTGATATGCTACTGGTTTGACAATCCCGTGGTTGATGAGAACGCTCAGCGTTGGCGCTAATCCGTGGTAGCGTAAACCGCCAGCGTGAATTGGCGGGACGTAGTAGGTGTGGCCCAGGGTGTGCATCTTCATCTTCGGTGTGTATCCTCCCGAATCGCCGAAGTCGTATTTGTAAACTCCCCTCGTCATCGAGGGAGCGGCTCTCGGCTCAACTGCTATGAACTCGTAGTCCGCTTTGCCGTCCAGAACGTCTTTCACGAAGGGATAAGCTAATCCAGCGAAGTTGCTTCCACCGCCGACGCAACCGATTATAACGTCTGGCTCCTCGAACTCCTTCATCTGCTCCCTCGCCTCGAGCCCTATGACCGTCTGGTGCATGAGGACATGGTTTAAAACGCTTCCAAGGGCGTAGCGGGCTTTTTCATCCTTCAGAACGTCCTCTATGGCCTCGCTTATCGCTATGCCCAGTCCGCCGGGGTGGTTCGGGTCTTGAGCTAAAAACTTCCGTCCGATTTCGGTTCTGTCGCTCGGGCTCGGGTATATTTCCGCCCCGTAGAGGCGCATTATGGTTTTCCTGTACGGTTTTTGCTGGTAGCTGGCGCGCGCCATGTAAACCCTGACCTTTAAACCGAGGAGCGCTCCTGCTAAGCTTAGAGCCGTTCCCCACTGACCTGCTCCCGTCTCTGTGACGAGCTTCTCAATCCCCTGCTCCTTGGCGTAGTAAGCCTGGGCCAGTGCGGTGTTTATCTTGTGGCTTCCCGTCACGGTCGCTCCTTCATATTTGAAGTATATCCTGGCTGGAGTTCCGAGGGCCTTCTCAAGGTTCGTGGCCCTGAAAAGTGGCGTCGGCCTTCCAATCTTGGCGTAAAGTTCGCGGACTTTCCTCGGAATCTCTATGTAGCGCTCGTTGCTCATCTCCTGTTTCACAAGCTCGGCCGCGAAAATCCTCAACAGTTTCTCCGGCTCCATCGGCTCATTTGTTTCGGGGTCGAGGGGCGGTGCCAACGGCTCCGGAAGGTCGGGCAGTATGTTGTACCACTTCTTAGGTATCTTCGAATCCGGCAGAACGGCTTTCATTCTACCACCTCCATTTCTTGAGAGTAAGCACTAACCGTCTCAACAAATCCCAAAAGCGAGGGAATAATGAGCGTGATGACTAAACCGAAGCGCTCAGGTCTCAGAATGGGTTGGCCAAAAACACTCCCCCCTTAGTTCAACGCCAAAAGCAATCCCGCCCTTTGAACTCTAAACTAACGCGGGAGCTCAGAAGGGAACCTTCAAAGCCAAAAACAATCACTCCTGCCAATCATGGTGCATCGTCTCTTGGAAGATGAAGTCCCTTAAGTTCTTTTTGGTCGCTCTATTGATGATAAGACAACGCTTACATTCTTAGTATCCCCCTTAACTGCCACTGTGACAAGGTATCCTGCACTTTCGAGGCAGATTGACGTCGTGTTTTTCCCGGTGTCGAGCAAATAGCGGGCGTAGTTGCACTGTTCCCCCGTTCCGTAAACGAGGAAGATTACGGTGGTGTTTTCGCCCAGTATGAACTTTTTCCCCGCGAGGGCCCAAACGGTCGGTGGCTCGGCAGGTTTGAGGGCAAAGCTCCCGTTGAGCTCGGATACCACAACATTGAGCGCTCTCTCGGGTGTGTGTCCTTCGGCTTTCCGGCCGTTTTTCAGCCCGCAGGGCGATACCCTTTCGGCAGTTCTCTCAACGTCTTCTATTTTCCCGCTCAGGACGAGGATTTCTTTATCTTTTATTGCAATGTAGTGCGCCCTCCCTTCCCTCACCCATAGGGACCATTTGCATTCCCCGTCTTCTCCTTCGAGCTTTTTCACATATCCGGTTCCCTTGAGCTCTATTGCTATGCTCCTGTAGGTGTTCCTGACCCACTCGCTCGGCCAGTTCTCCGGAATAAACTTTCCAACCCTAACCCCGTCCAATGAGCTCCAGTTGAAGCTGTATCTTTTAAAAATCGGAGGTTCGCTCTCGTTCCAGAGGTAATCTGTGTGCCATCTGAGTGCGAACCCCTTAACGCCCCTGCACGGGCCTCTAGCCGAGATAACGGCGAGACCTCCCCCGAGAACACGTGTCTCGGCGATGTAAACGCACTCGTTTCCCTTGAACAACAGGGCGTCTTTTATAAGGTTAGAGTACGTCCCGTAGTCCTCCACAAGCTTAAGGTATCCCTCCGCCTCAGCGCTTTCGACTGCTTCCCTGTAGGATTTCTCGGCCTTTTCAAGGGGTTCATAAACGGTTACAAAACGACCTATTACGGGGAGTTCAATTATTTTCGATTTCCATGCAACACCGCTGACGTGAACCGTTGAGCGGGCTATTGTTTCGTTGCAGGAACAGGTGAGCCCTTCATTCCTAGCCAGGGTCTCTACGTTTCCGCAACCCGTGGCGAAGTGGAGACCAAAGGCGACGTTTGGGCCTGTACCGGGCGGGGGCTTTAGGAGTAATATCAGGAGAAGAGAAACTGTCAAATAAAGGGTCATTCGGGATCCCCTTCTGTAGTAGTCCCAGAATATAGCCATTGGAAGGAAGACTGCCGATACGAAGAGAACGAGCCCTAGAATGGAGCTGAGCTGAAGGACTATCCACGCTGAGAATGACAGGAAGGCTGAGAGAAGTATGGAGCCTATTAGCTTGACTGCCATGGCTCTCCTCAGTTGTTACGCCTTGAAGAATTATAACCCTTGCCATGGCTTCAAATGTTTTTGAAACGTTCTGAAAAAGGGGTAAAAATCAAGCTTAGGGGCCCTGGATTATTTCTATAGCCCTCTCAACATCAACGTCTCTGCCCTTTAATGCTATGAGAACGTAGTAGTTACCCCCGTCACTCCTTAGGAACCTCAGGCTTCTGTCCTTCTTTTTCATTAAGTACTCCGCGTACCTTACTTGGTCCTCGCTTGAATACACGAGGATAAGCATATCAACGCCTTCTCCTATGTTGACCTTAAATGAGAACTTCGCAAGATACCAGTCTGGTAAAGGACCACTCCAGTTAGCTGGGCTAATCGTTATGTTCCTTTTCATGAATTCACTTCCAATTGAAAGTGCTACAGCCTCTGCAGTTTTCCACGGGCTCGGAGATGATGTTATTGTCCCATTCCTTGGCCTTCCACAGAGCCACGTTTTTCCTGTGGCCTTCATGACGTCATCGTAGGGGCCCCTAACCGCGAGGAACTTAGAGCCGTTGTAGGCTATGTAGTAGGTTCTGTTCTTGGACTCCCAGAGGCTCCACTGACAGGTTACCTTACTCCAGTTACCCTGAGTCATTGAGTAACCGACGTCCTGAAGTTGCTGTATCACCTTTCCATAGAGCTCACTCGCGTTTTCTGAGGTCATGTTGAGTACATCAACGCTTCCCACTTTCTCCCAGCTCAGGTTGATTAAAACTGGTGGGTCACCGTAACCCCAGATTCCTGGTTTTGGCACGGGTTTTATGTAGTAGTACTGCCAGTAAATTAATCCCGCCAGAATCAGTATTGAAACGAGTGCCAGTACCTTCTTCATACCCATCACCCGCAGGAGGTCTCTCTTACTTTGAAAACGCCCTCGATTAAGTTGTAGGCCTGTGATACATCCCAAGTTGGTCCCTTCAACACGAGGAGGGCATAATAACCGAGGGCATGGGTACAGAGTGTTTTTCCCTCAACGAGAGACCTCGCGTAGTCGAGCTGTTCTTCTGTTGCGTAGATTAGAACGAGTATGCTCACGTTGCCTGTTTTTAGGCTGTAGTTCGCCAGGTTCCAGGGGATTTTTCCGTCCCATTCCGAGGGAACGGCGATTTTGCCGTCTCTTTCCAGTGCCTCTCCTATGAGTGAGACCGTGTAGGAGAGCGCCTTTTCCGGGCTGGGGCCGATAACCCTTGTCATCAGACCCGGCTTTCCGCAACGGGAATTTTCATTGGCCCACTCAACAACATCTCTCAGGTTTCCCCTCACGATTAGAATTCCACTGTACGTTTCCCCAACGTAGTACGCCCTCTTTCCCCTCCAGATTGTCCACCTGCAGGTGCTCCAGTTGGCGTAAACGGGATAGTAGCCGAGGGCCCTTAGCTGGGTTTCTAGTTCTCCTCCAGCATTTCCGGGAAGCATCGCCATCTCAACGTTTCCTTCCTCTTTCCAGTTCACGTTTTGAAGAACCGGAGGGTCGGTGAGGCCCCAGAAGGAGGGTTTTTTGGCCGGCTTAACGTTCTCTCTCACCCGGTTCTCCCAGCCCTTGGGTGAGTAGTTTGCAATACCAACGGATATGAGCGCGATAACGATGATTGCCAGAATCCTGTGCGTTCCCTTCATTCCAACACCTCACGCCACTTCAGTCTGCTCGTATGGGCTCTTCCCCTGCCTGTGCCTGAGGAGGAGGGAGTAGAAGAACTCCTTGAGCTCCGGTGACATTCCATCGTCGAGCAGAATATCGGCCTTTCCGTTGTAAAGCTTCTCTGCTTTAGTCACGAGCAGGGCAATCTTCGGGGTCAGGTGTTCGAGCAGAGCCTTCCCAATCTCGGCGTACTCCTCCTCATCAAGTTCCTCATCGCTCTCGATGGCGATGTAAACTATGAAACCCTTCATCTGGACTGCCAGGACAGTTTCGGTTTCGGTAACCTCGAAGAACGAGAAGTTGTAGCCCTCATTCTCGACCCTTGCTATGAGAAGGCCCTTTATTGAGAGCGTAATGGGGGTTTCTCCAACCTCAAAGATTAAATCCTCGGCGAACTCCCTCCGCGCTATCGAGTAAAGCTCATCCCTCATGCTCGAAACTACTCCGGTTCGGATAAAAGACTTTTGGAACAGATTTATAACTGTCGTGTCATCACTTCAGTTGGTGGTGTTATGAAAGTGGTTCGTTTCGGTGTCTCCGTACCTGAGGAGCTCCTCGAAAAGTTCGACCGGATAATTGAGAGGAAGGGCTACGTTAACAGGAGCGAAGCGATAAGGGACCTGATGAGGGATTTCATAATCAGGCACGAGTGGGAGACCGGCGATTCAGAAGTTGCGGGGACGATAACGATGCTCTACAACCATGACGAGGCGGACGTTGTTAAAGAGCTCCTTGACTTACAGCACGAGTACCTTGAGGAGATAGTTTCAAGCATTCACGTCCACATGGACGAGCACAACTGCCTTGAGGTAGTCATTGTAAAGGGCAAGGCGAGCAGAATAAAGGAGATAGCGGACAGGCTTTTGAGCCTTAAGGGTGTAAAGCACGGTAAGCTCGTTATGACCGGAACGGGGAAGGAACTGGTCTAACCCACTACCTCCACTATTTCTCCCCCTCCCGGCGGAAGGATTGCGTTCAGGTCCTCTTCCCTGACCTTGTAGCCCCACCTCTCAAGGATTGCCCGTATCTTTTTCACGAGCTCACCCTTCTTGAGCCTCCCAGGTCTTATGACGATGTAGCGCTTCGTGTGGGCCTTGATGGCTTCAACCGGTGCGCAGACGACGTAGTCCTCGCCCTCGTAGTTTATGACTCCTACAGCTAGCTTTAGCGGTAATCCGCGAAGCCAGTTCCTTTTTCCGTAGACCATGAAGGCTCCCTTGCCGAGGTATTCCCCGCTGGGGGCCTGCTTCGTCACCTGCTCCGGATACGCCCAGTAGGCATCGGCCGAGTAAAGTCCCAGACTCCACGCTCTGCTCATCGAGACGGCGAACTGACAGGCCTCGAATATCGTCTTTTCTCCGGCTTTTTGTCCGTCCTTAATGACAACGTGAGGGGCGCCGTAAACGTCGGCGTGGCAGTAGAGGTCGTTCTCGGTCATGTGCTTTTTAACAAGCGTTTCGTTTGTGCTCGCGTCTTTGCCAGCTAAAACAAGAAAGCCCTCGCTCGAAACGAACCACCGGAACTTCTCGAACCACTTCTTCTTTCTCCTCTCGATTTTTCTCACGTTGAGTTCCTTCTTCATCTCCTCCTCGATTAGCTTCTCCACTTCGTTTAGCTTTCTCTTCGTGTCCTCGTAGGCTTTCAAAGCTCCCTCGTACTTGTGCCTGAACTTCTTGGCCTTCTCGTAATAGAGTTCGGCGTTCTCGCCGAGGCTTTTGTTGAGGTATAGCTTTACCTTCCTCCCCTCAAGTTCTATGGTTACGGCCTTCTCTTTCGCGTCAATCCCCTTAACCATCTGGGCAACCCTGTTTCCAGCTTTTTTGCCCTCCTCGATTCTCTTCCTGAACTCCTCCCAGCCGAGCTTTTCCGTGGCCTTTCTGAACTCCTGAAGGAGACGCTCAATGAGGGAGTAGTTAGCGTAGATTAAATCGCCTATCTCCTGGTTCTCGTTCATTGCCCTTTCAAAGCCCTTCAGCATTTCCTCCTGCTTTTTCAGAGTGGCCAGCAACTGCCTCTTCTTGCTTTCGAGTTTCTTCGTCCTCTCAATTTTGGCCTTCTCGATTGTGAGCCTGCCGAAGTATTCATCGAGGGCCTCGCTGAATGTTTTAAAGTACTTCTTCTCGAGTCCATCATAGACCCTCAGCTCTATAGGCACTACATCGTGCATGTTGCCGTCCTTGAAGACTATGTTGGGCCTTGGCTCGTCGTTAAAGGTCTTCATCATCGCCTCGTAGACCTTTCTCAGGTCCTCGTCGCTGAGCTCCTTAACCGGAGTCGTCTTCTCGAAACCGGCCCTTATTGAAATCTCCTCCGCGTAGAGGCCACCCATGTTGAGCTTTCTCGCCAGAGCGCGAACGAGTTCAAGCTCCTCGTTTTCCCGCATAAGTTCAAGAAAGCGCTCGAAGCTTACCTCAAGCGGATTTTCTCTGGCCGGAGGGAACCTGTACTCAGCTTTGGGCTTTATGGCCCTGTCCTTGTACTCCTCGTATCTTAGAGCCGCCACAATCCTGTTCTCCGAGTCAACGAGGACGATGTTGCCCTTCCTGAAGAGCTCCCCGATGAGGGTGTAATCGCCAACCCTGATTTTCACAATCCTGTCGAACTGATGTTGCTCTATTGCATCGATGAAGCCCCCACTCAGGTGCTTCCTGAGGAGCATCGTGAAGCTCGACGGCTGTTTAGGGGCCTCCTTGACGTAGCTCGTTAGGTGAAATCTCTTTCCAGCTTGGAGTATTAAATCGGCCCTTCCCTCCTTCGTGCGGAGCTTAATCCTTATCTCGTCCCCATCGTGATAGACTTTGTCAACGCGAGAACCGAGGAGCCATTGAAGTTCCCTAACGACGTAGCGGATATCGACTGAACTCATTTCCTCCTTCATTCTCCCACCCAAAAAAGAATCCTAAGGGGAGGTTAAAAGGTTAAAGCCTCAACGCAAGAAGGACCAGCGCACCGGCAATGGCGAATGCCGCCCTCAGAGCGTCGCTCTTTTCGCTTTCAATCGCCTCGCTCAGCAGTCCGAAGGAAATCCCGACGAGTCCGATGTCGTAGAGAACGTAGGCCAGCTTTGTGAAGACCCCCATTGGCGATGCTAGGATTCCCAGAACGGCCCCGAGGAGAACAACCGCCAGGGCGCCTGCTACGAACCCGCTCTCCGCACCTTTTGTAATGCTCATGTCATCACCACCTTCAATTAGAGCCTCGGGATAAAACGTTTTCTATTGCACACTTCTGGACATGATGACAGGTCTGTTCCGAATAAGGTTAAATACGATGAAACTTAAACACCACCGGTGATACTATGAGGGGCTACGTTACCTTCGTCCTTCACACTCATTTGCCATACGTCAGGAAGCACGGGAAGTGGCCATTCGGGGAGGAGTGGCTCTACGAGGCGATGAGCGAGAGCTACCTGCCCCTTTTGATGGAGTTTGAGAGGCTCCGCGATTCCGGCGTTCGCTTTCAGCTGGTCGTCAACATAACACCGGTCCTCATGGAACAGCTTGCCGACGAATACATCAAGGCGGAGTTTGAGAAATACCTCCTGAGAAAAATCGAGAGAACCAGAGAGGACCTTGAGTCAGGCAAATATCCTGAAAAACCGGTTAGAGATGTCCTTAACCACTTTGAGCGTGTCTACTCATACTGGAAGGCCATAAACGGTGACATCGTTGGTAAGTTCCGGGAATTACAGGAGCAGGGATATCTTGAGGTTATAACGTCTCCTGCAACGCACGCCTACTTGCCCCTTCTCCTCAGGGAGGAGGCAATAAGGGCCCAGATAGCAAACGGTATAGCTACCTATGAGAAGCATTTCGGAAGGAAACCCAGGGGAATGTGGATTTCCGAGTGCGCCTACAGGCCGGGAGGAGAATGGAAGCTCCCCGGCGGAAGGAAGGTTAGGGGAAAGGGCATCGAGAAGTTCCTGGAGGAGTTCGGTATAAAATACTTCTTCGTTGAGAGCAACCTCATTGATGACGGTCCGGTCAGTGACTCCTACGGTGAGCCCCTCCCCACTGGTTCCCTCGCGACACTTAGGCCATACTGGGTTAAGGGTTCGAAGGTTGCCGTCTTTGGGAGGAACAGGGATACTGGTTATCAGGTCTGGAGCGCCCATTTCGGCTATCCCGGTGATTTCTGGTACAGGGAGTTCCATAAGAAGGCCGAGAGGAGCGGAAACCAGTACTGGCGTGTGACCGGAAAGGACGTTGACCTTGGCGATAAGGACTTCTACGACCCCTCTAAAGCCATGGAACGGGTTGAAGAGCACGCGAGACACTTTGTTCAGCTCGTTGGAACCCTCTTGAAGGAATTCGAGAAGAAAACGGGTGAGAAGGGGATAGTCGTTTCGCCCTACGATACGGAACTCTTCGGCCACTGGTGGTATGAGGGGGTTAAATGGCTCGGGCGCGTTCTTGAACTCCTGGCTGAAAGCGGAATCAGGACGACGACGCTGTCAGCTTTCCTCGACAACTATCCGGGCGAGAGGCGTGAAATTGACCTCCCCGAAGGGTCTTGGGGTGCCAACGCCGACCACTCAACGTGGTGGAACAGGGAAACTGAATGGGCGTGGGAGGAAGTCTACAGGGCAGAGGAGAGAATGGTTGCCATAGCGAGTCGCTTTTACGGAAAAGACGGACTCGGAGATAGGGCCATTGAACAGTTGGCGAGAGAACTTCTAATCCTTGAGGCAAGCGACTGGGAATTTTTGATAACCACCGGGCAGGCCAGGGAATACGCGAGGAGAAGAATACTAACCCACAGCAGGGACTTCCAGAGGCTGGCGAATGAAATCGTGGAGTACTTCAAAACGGGAGAAATGGACGTTTCCTTCCTTGAGGAGCTTGAGGAACGCGACAACCCCTTCAGGCCCGTCTTAGTGGGCCACTACGTAAGCCCTAATCCCCCGGAGCTGAGGGAGTTCGTTGAACCGCCGGAGGTTCCGTCAGATTCGAAAGAGGAGGAAAGCGGAGAAACCTCCGTGGAAGCTGGAGTTGAGCCTGGGGAGAGCGGTTTCAAGGGTTCCGGCGAGAGGTTTTACGCCACATCACTGGCTCTCGTTAAGAGGAGAAGGCCAAGGGTTCCCCTCACGAAAAGGCTTGATACGAGGCTCGTCAAGAGGGTTGAATCAACGAGGGGAAAGCTAAGGTCAGAAAATAAGCAGAAACCTAAGCTAAAGCGCCTTATAGACGTTAAGGGAATAGGTCCCAAAACCCTTGCGAGGCTCAACAGGGCCGGTGTAAAAACGCCGGAGGATTTGCTGAAAGCGGACCTCGAGGAGCTCGCGAGAAAAACGGGGGTATCAATAAAAAGGTTGAGAAGGTTCGTGGAACAGCTTTAGAGGAACGCGTGGCGGTGCTTGTAGAGGAGGTAAAGTCCGGATAGTATCAGGTACAGTTCAACGGCACTCAGGACGACCATGAATATCAGCCACCCCTCAACGAACTGAGGGCTTTTGTTTATAGTTCCGGCTATTTTTTCTATTGCTCCAGGTGTTGTCAGTTGCCTTATTCCATAGGTCAGGCCCATTACTCCCTGGATTATCGGTATTGGCGCTGCAGAGTACGCCAGCAGAAGGCCCAGATATCCTCTCCTCTGAAGGGACAGCATGGACAGTATTATTGGAATCGCAAGAATCAGGGCCGTCACTGCCATTATCTGGCTCATGTACACTCCAACAAGAAGGAAGAACGCGGTCATTCCGAAAATATACGTCCTGTAGGCCTTTTTCAGGGCCTTGAGCATTTCGGGGTCGAAGTCGTAGACCGCTGATTTGGAGTATAGGTTCATTTTTTTGACCCTCTCAAGGTATTTCTTCTTTCCTTCCCTTTCAATGCCCTTGTCGGTGCTCATGTTTTTCAGCTCTTTGGCCTTTTTGAAGAAAAACTCTGCAAGTTCGACGTTGTCTTTTTTGACGTTTTTGGCCAGCCGTCTAAAGTTTTCAGCGGCTTCCTTGAGGAGGGAGATGACCTTCTTCTTCTCCTTCTCGTTCAAAACTGTTAGCCTCTCTACCCTTGGTATTGTCGTTTCCAGAACCTCGGCTGTATCCTCAAGAATTCCCGGGCTTTTCACCACTATCCCTCCAAAACTAAAAAAAGAAGGGGGTTTAAGACCCTTGCCCCTGTTTCTCGGCTTCAAGGAGCTTTCCTATGCTCCAGAACATCATTGCAAAAATTACAAACCATGCGAAGAGCATGTAGATAACCCAGCTCCCCATTTCTATCACCTCAGACCTTTATCAGTACCTCGTTCTTTTCTATTTCTTCGCCGTACTTCTTCTTGATGGCGAAGTACGTTTCAATGGCTCCAATGATGAACATTACTATTATCACTGCACCGACGGTTGGCGGTATTCCTCCGCTGACAAAGCCCTTGAACGTTCCAATCAGTGGGATAAGCAGGAATATTGGTGCCACGATGAGGGTTATCCACTTGTAGAACGTTGGTATCTTAACGTAAGCTCCCTTGTGGAGTTCCTCCCAGAAGTTGTCTGGCTTGAAGAGATACACTGCAACTATGATATCAATGAGTGCCAGCAGGGTCAGCTGGAAGCTTATCCAGTTGTCGAGCGGTGTAACGTATTTGTCAAGCCCAATGTATATAACTGGCAGTCCGAGGATGAAGTATATCAGCAGGACTAACCACGTTCCAACATTCCTCTTGATTCCGAGATCCTCTTCAAAGAGTGCCACTAGGTAGTTGTACATAGCTATTGCTGATGTCCAACCGGCAAACCAGAGGAGCAGGAACCACAGTGCGCCGAAGAACCTTCCAATTTGTCCCATACTGACGAAAACGTTTGGCAGGCTTGTGTAGGCGAATCCAAGTCCGAACTTGTGGCCTATCCATGCCAAGGCAGCGTTTTTACCTTGGGCAAGAACATCAGGTGGTACAATCTTTGGAGCGTAGGCGGTTGCGAGAGGTATTGCAAGTGAACCACCGAGGACAACCTCTGCAAACTCGTTGAGCGAAACCGTTGCAATGCCTGAGAGGGCAACGTCATCGTTTGGTCCGAGATAGCTTGCGTAGTTCTGGATTATACCCATACCCAGGGAGAGCGTGAAGAATATCTGTCCCGCTGCTGCGAGCATGACTGTTGCAAAGTGTGCCTTGAGGTAAGCCCAGTTTGGAGTCCATATGAAGGCAAAACCATCGAGTGTGCTCCAGTTCGGGTCAATCGGGGATCCAAGAACGAAGACATATCCAACCATTATGATAGCGAAGATATAGAGCAACGGCATCATGACTTTGACCCACTTCTCAATACCCTTGCTGACACCTCTTCCAACTGCTATGGCTATGGTAACTATTGTGATACCCCAGAACAGGAATACCTCAGTGTGGTTGCTGAGATAGTTGCTGAAGAACTGTCCGGTGTTCTTGCCGAAGTACGCTCCTGTAATGCTGAACCACGTGTACGCGGCGGACCAGCCTATAAGATGCAGGTAGTAGCTGTTGAGCAATGTAACTCCGGCAAAAGCTACCATACCGCTGATTATTCCCATTATGAGGGCGCTCCTTGGCTTGAGGCTCTCCCTTGCCATAAGGTAGTAACTGGGACCCAGTGTTCCGTGACCGTATTTACCTCCGTACCTTCCGGCAACCCACTCAACCCACATGATGGGTATTCCTAGGAAGAACAGTGCCAGGAAGTACGGCACCATGAATGCGCCGCCACCGTTCTGGGCAACCTGGGTTGGGAACCTAACGAAGTTACCCAGTCCGACTGCGTTTCCAGCCATAGCAAGAATTAAACCAATCTTGGTTGCCCATTGGTCTCTCTGTTGCTCCATTTTTAACCACCTCCATTCAGGAGTGTCTCATGCTGGATGCAACCCCTCTGTAGAGGGGCACTATGTATAAAGAGCATCACTGTTTAAAAAGCTTTTTGAAGTCCTTTTTCGACGAAAGACGTTTTACTTTGCCGTAAAATAACGCGAAATGGTCTGATTGTCATTTTTTCAGAAACACAGCTTAATTCTTCTTAATTGGTCCCATAATGACAAATAGTTTTAGAATAAACATGCTAATATGACAAAACAAAACATGATATGTAATTCACGAAATAGTTTTAAACTGTTTTGTTCAACACAGAACGTCCGATGATTGGAATGAGAGTGAGCTGACTTGTGATGACCGACTTCTCGCTGAGGATTTTTATTTTTTTCTTCATTATGGAACCGTATTGTTCATTAATGTCCATAAAATCTTGGATGCACATCCCTCTTTTTAGCTAAAAATTTCGGGAGGGGTTTTTATTTCTCCGAAAATTTGAGATAATAACTTTTTGTTGAAAACTAAGCCTTCTCCGGGCTTTTTTCCGAAAGGTTTATATATGCAAAGGCCGTAACCCATATCGCAGATTACCGAAAACTGAGGTGATAAAAATGGTCGAGATTGACCCGTTTGAGATGGCCGTTAAGCAGCTCGAAAGGGCTGCACAGTTTATGGACATAAGTGAAGAAGCTCTTGAGTTTCTCAAAAGACCCATGAGAATCCTTGAGGTTAGCATACCCATTGAGATGGACGATGGTTCTGTTAAGGTTTTCACAGGTTTCCGCGTTCAGTACAACTGGGCAAGAGGTCCCACAAAGGGTGGTATTCGCTGGCACCCTGCTGAGACTCTCAGCACTGTTAAGGCCCTTGCCGCTTGGATGACATGGAAAACAGCCGTCATGGATCTGCCCTATGGTGGAGGTAAGGGTGGTATCATCGTCAATCCAAAGGAGCTTTCCGACAGAGAGAAAGAGAGACTCGCGAGGGGCTACATTAGGGCAATCTATGACATAATCAGCCCCTATACAGACATTCCGGCTCCTGACGTTTACACCAATCCGCAAATAATGGCCTGGATGATGGACGAGTACGAGGTCATCAGCAGGAGAAAAGTCCCGAGCTTTGGAATAATTACTGGTAAGCCACCCGGTGTTGGTGGTATTGTTGCCAGAATGGACGCTACGGCCAGAGGAGCGAGCTATACTGTTCGCGAAGCCGCGAAAGCTATTGGTTGGGACGACCTCAAAGGCAAGACCATAGCCATTCAGGGTTACGGTAACGCCGGCTACTACATGGCCAAGATCATGAGCGAAGAGTATGGTATGAAAGTTGTAGCTGTTAGCGACAGTAAGGGTGGTATCTACAACCCGGACGGTCTCAACGCTGATGAAGTTCTTAAGTGGAAGAGAGAACATGGTTCAGTTAAGGACTTCCCAGGTGCTCAGAACATCAGCAACGAAGAGCTCCTCGAACTTGATGTTGATGTCTTAGCTCCTGCAGCGATAGAGGGAGTTATTACCAAGGACAACGCGGACAAGATCAAGGCCAAGATTGTTGCGGAGCTTGCGAACGGTCCAACAACACCAGAAGCTGATGAGATACTTTACGAGAGAGGTATCTTGGTCATACCAGACTTCCTCTGTAACGCCGGTGGTGTCACCGTCAGCTACTTTGAGTGGGTTCAGAACATAACTGGCGAGTACTGGGATGTCGAGACAACGAGGGCCAAGCTTGACAAGAAGATGACTAAGGCATTCTGGGATGTCTACAACACCCACAAGGAGAAGAACATTCACATGAGAGATGCAGCTTACGTCGTTGCTGTCAGCAGGGTTTACGAAGCCATGAAATGGCGCGGATGGGTCAAGAAGTGATTTTCTTTCCTTTTCCTTCTCAATTCTCTGTTCTTTATGAGGATAATAAAAAGAGAATTAGCCCTTTGTCCAGTAATCCTTTTCCTCGATCATTGCCCTTATCATTTCGTCCTCGTTCCGGAACATCGTCCTCCTTGAGGGGTTCTGCATGCCGTAGAACTCCATGAAGGGGCTGGGCCTCCTCCTGAAGGGGTAGTAGAGGTATATGGCCGCGAGCGTTCTATATGCCTCCGCCATCTCGCTAACAACTCCAGCGGAAACACCTTCCGCATAGTGGTAAACCGCTATAGCCTTACTGACATCAACGAGGTTGAAATCACGTTCAACGAGCTGTCTCCTGAGTATCTCTGTGGCTTGTTCAATGTCTTCCCTCTCAAGTTCATCAACCTCGTTGCCGTCGAGGAGGTGCTTTATCTTAATCCTCTTTATGTTCGGATTTTGCATCACTTGGTTGTCGTATTCCGCCACAACCCACCAGTCATCTAAAGCTCCGGGGTCGAGGACGGTAAAGTGCTCGCTCAGTTTGTTATAGAAGTCCCTAACGCGGTGGTAGTATTCTTCTTCGTGTCCAGTCATTGGGTAACTGAGATATACGAGTGGCTTTTCCCTCTCCCGGAATATCAGGTCGAGAAAGACCTCGTAGGGATGCCTTATGCCGAACTGGAGGATGTATCGGACGTTTATACCCTCCTTCTTGAGCTCGTGGACGAGCGTTTTGACGTGGTTTATGGCATCTTCACGCCACATGACGAGGGTTGTGAGCTTTATGTTGTTAGGGTTGTTGCCAAAGCGCTCGAACCACTCCGGGTCGTTTATTATCCTCCTCCTCACCGAGAGCACGTCATCCAGAACTATTATCACCCTGTCAGGTTTTAGGAGCTTTAAATTGCTGAGGGTGAAGCCTATGACACTCCCGCTACCCCAGCGGAAGAGGCTCGGGGTTGAGACAAGGTGGTATTTTTTCTCACTGTTGTCTATCTCTTTCCTTATTCTATCAAAAGCTTCATCGCGGATTTCGTTCATCAGGTCCTGATGGCTTATCGCAAAGTCGAGGACATTCTTTCGGGTTATCTTGACCCCTCTCTCTTTTCCGACCTCCCGGAGATATTCAAAGACATGGTAGTAAGCGTAGCTCTCCCCGCTGGCCCTTTCAAGGGCCTCGCTCAGGTATTCGTCGCGCCCGTTCAAGGGTGGGCCTGTTAAAAGAATTACCTCCTTTTTCATCTCAACCACCACTGGAGATTGAGCGAAACCTTTAAATACTCTTTCTATAAGCCGGGTTCAGAGGTTCTTCTATTCTAAAAACCAACTCCAGGGGTGTTGTAATTGACTGAGAATCTAAAGGGAACCACTACCGTCGGAATAGTTTGCAAGGACGGTGTAGTTTTAGCTGCCGACAGAAGGGCATCACTGGGCAATATGGTGCTTTCTGAGGGCGTTACGAAGGTCTTCCAGATAGACGAGCACTTGGCCCTGGCAGGGGCCGGAAGTGTCGGTGACATACTTAGCCTTGTAAGGTTCCTTCGCGCTGAGGCAAAGCTCTACCGCGCGAGGGTTGGCAGGGAGATGAGCGTTAGAGCTTTAGCAACTTTAACGGCAAACATACTTCACGGAAGCAGGTTCATGCCCTACTTCGGCTGGTTTCTCATAGCCGGTTACGACGAAAAGCCAGCGCTCTTCTCCATAGACATGGCCGGTGGCGTCACCGAGGACAAGTTCACCGCCGCCGGTTCCGGAATGGAGTTCGCCTTCTCGATACTCGAGGAGAACTACCGCGATGACCTCTCACTTGAGGATGGAATAAGGCTCGCCCTGAAGGCGATAAAGGCATCCACCAGAAGGGACGTTTTCACCGGAGGTGGAGTTACGCTGGTTACTGTAACTAAGGACGGCTACCGTGAGTGGACTGAGGAGGAGCTAAAAGCGCTGTTCTGAGGTGAGGACGTTGATTCGGAGGGAGACCTACGTTGACGAGATACTCAAGGACATCCGTGAAGTAATAAGCCAGATGGTTCCGCCGAATGCAAGAATAACGGACGTTGAGTTCGAGGGCCCAGAGCTGGTCATCTACACAAAGAACCCCGAGGCCATCATGAAGGATGGCGAGCTCATACGGAACCTCGCGAAGGTCCTCAAGAAGAGGATAAGCGTCCGACCGGACCCGGACATACTGATTCCCCCAGAAAAGGCCGAGGAAATGATAAAGGAGCTTGTTCCTAAGGAGGCCGAGATAACCAACATCAGCTTCGACCCCTCTGTTGGTGAGGTTCTGATAGAGGCCAAAAAGCCCGGACTGGTTATCGGCAAGAACGGCGAAACCCTTCGTTTAATCACGCAGAAGGTCCACTGGGCGCCGAGGGTCGTCAGGACTCCACCGCTCCAGAGCCAGACGATTTATTCCATAAGACAGATTCTCCAGAACGAGAGCAAGGACAGGAGGAAGTTCCTCAGGCAGGTCGGCAGGAACATCTACCGCAAGTCTGAATACAAGAGCCGGTGGATTAGGATTACCGGGCTTGGGGGTTTCCGCGAGGTCGGGAGGAGTGCCCTTCTGGTTCAGACCGACGAGAGCTACGTTTTGGTTGACTTTGGAGTGAACATAGCCGCGATGAAAGACCCCCTCAAGGCGTTTCCCCATTTCGACGCTCCCGAATTCCGGTACGTCCTTGATGAGGGTTTGCTCGATGCGATAATCATAACCCACGCTCACCTTGACCACAGCGGAATGCTTCCCTACCTCTTCCGTTACAAGCTCTTCGACGGGCCCATTTACACAACCCCGCCGACGAGGGATCTGATGACACTCCTCCAGCAGGACTTCATAGAGATTCAACACATGAACGGTCTCGAGCCCCTCTACCGGCCGAGGGACATCAAGGAGGTCATAAAGCACACCATAACCCTTGACTACGGCGAGGTCAGGGATATAGCCCCGGACATAAGGCTGACCCTCCACAACGCCGGCCACATACTCGGTTCGGCGATAGTTCACCTACACATAGGCAACGGCCTGCACAACATAGCAATTACCGGCGACTTCAAGTTCATTCCGACGAGACTCTTCGAGCCAGCTGTGAGCAGGTTCCCGAGACTTGAGACCCTCGTCATGGAGTCAACTTACGGTGGAAGCAACGACTACCAGATGCCACGTGAAGAGGCCGAGAAGAAGCTCATAGAGGTCATACGGGAGACGATTAAACGCGGTGGAAAGGTTCTCATTCCGGCGATGGCCGTGGGAAGGGCTCAGGAGATAATGATGGTTCTTGAGGAGTACGCGCGCGTCGGTGGCATAGAGGTTCCGATTTACCTCGACGGGATGATTTGGGAGGCAACTGCAATCCATACCGCCTATCCGGAATACCTCAGCAAGAGCCTCCGCGAGCAGATATTCCACGAGGGCTACAACCCGTTCCTCAATCCAATATTCAAGAGCGTGGCCAACAGCAGGGAAAGGCAGGACATAATAGACAGTGGAGAACCGGCGATAATCATAGCGACCTCGGGCATGCTCGTCGGTGGGCCGAGCGTTGAGTACTTCAAACAGCTTGCCCCGGACCCGAAGAACAGCATAATCTTCGTCAGCTATCAGGCGGAGGGAACCCTCGGAAGGCAGGTTCAGAGGGGCCTGAGGGAGATACCTCTCATAGGCGAGGACGGCAGGACTGAGGTGGTTCAGGTCAACATGGAGGTTCACACGATAGACGGATTCTCCGGTCACGCCGACAGGAGGGAACTCATAAGCTACGTCGCAAGGGTCAGGCCGAGGCCCGAGAGAATTATCACAGTCCACGGCGAGGCCCACAAGTGCCTTGATTTGAGCTCGAGCATCCACAGGAAGTTCGGCATATCAACGCGCGCCCCTAACAACCTCGATGCCATAAGGCTCAAGTGAGGGCATTGCTGAGCCCTTTCTCTTTTCGATAACGTTTTAAATATCTCCCACAACAGCCCCTTAGGTGGGAGGACGTGAAGATAGAGTACAAGTTCTCTTTCGCAGTTTACCTCTGGGGTATCATAACCGGAATAATCAGCGGAGTGCTCGCCTCTTACAACAGAAGCGCATGGATAATCGGCTTTCTGCTCTACCTCCTCATAGACAAGTTTGTCGTGGCACTAATCAAAGAGCTCCCCCCTGACGTTCCAGACGAGAGGGCGATACTCAGAAAGGCCTTCTGGGGCTGGCTGTTGTTCTGGCTGTACTTCACAATGCTCAGTTATTCCGTGGCAATAAACTTCCAGCCGGTCTGTTACTCGGACCAGAGCCTCCTCTACAAGCTCGTTCATAACGGAACCGCCAAGATAAAATGTGTGTTCAACGCCACTCTCTCGGGGTGATTGCATGAACGTTGAGGATATGAAAAAGGCAGTCGCCAAGGAAGCCCTCAAGCTCATTGAGGACGAGATGGTCGTTGGCCTCGGAACCGGTTCGACTACATCATACTTCATCAGATACCTCGGAAAGCTCATAATGGACGGGGAGCTTGAAGAAGTCTACGGCGTTCCCACATCGTACCAGGCGAGGCTTCTTGCCCTTGAATCCGGTGTCCCTGTGGTGGGCCTCGACGAAGTTGACGCGATAGACATAGCCGTTGACGGTGCCGATGAGGTTGACCCCTACATGAACCTCATCAAGGGGCGCGGTGGTGCCCTTACAATGGAGAAAATCATCGAGTACAGGGCCGGAATGTTCGTTGTCCTCGTTGACGAGAGCAAGCTCGTCGAGTGGCTCGGACAGAAAATGCCGGTTCCAATCGAGGTCATTCCTTCCGCGTGGAGGGCCATAGCGGAGGAGATAGAGGTCTTCAACGCGACTGCAGAGCTCAGGATGGCGGAGAAGAAGGACGGGCCGGTAGTTACGGACAACGGCAACTTCATACTTGACGCGAGGTTCCACCGCATTGATGACCCCCTCGACCTTGAGATAGAGCTCAACAACATCCCCGGAGTTGTGGAAAACGGAATATTTGCTGACATAGCGGACCTCGTTCTGGTCGGCACAAAGGAAGGGGTTAAGAGAATGGAGCGCTGAGGAAGCAAGGTTTATAAACATCAAATCTCTCCAATCCTTCGAAGGTGCGGGGGTTGCCGAGCCTGGTCAAAGGCGGTGGACTCAAGATCCACTCCCGTAGGGGTTCCGGGGTTCAAATCCCCGCCCCCGCACCACAGGAAACTTTTGCTTGGCAAAAGTTTCACCAAAGTTTGTGATTCTTCACTGGTTGGTTTTTGAAGGGAATTCACGTTAAGAGTATTCCTTATGAACGTTGGATTCTCATGAAGAGGGTTATCAATAAGGGTTCAACTCCACCGCGCTTCTTTGAAGCGCTAAAAGTCTGAACCACTCGAAAAGCGCCTAAATTACAAGAATCCAAACGTCAGATAAATAACTCCAAGACGAATCCCCTCAAAATTTACCCCTTTAAAAGGAATCACTGCCTTTGATGAAGCTTTTTCCAAAAGTTTCAGCGCCGCTTTCACTGTCGTTCAAGCGTCCTTAACGGATAGCGGAAGAGTAAGTGCTTTTTTGAAATTTGCAGTTTTTATGAGGGGGTTTCTCATCTCACTTGCTCCTTGGAGAGTGTTTCACTCTAAAACGGCGCCCTTCGGGCGTTAATCAGAGTTGAAACTGTCTGAGGGGGTTTCGTTTGGTGTTAAACCCTCCTTAAGTTGCTTTTTGAAAAGCGCACGAGTAGTTTTCTGCCAGCTTGATGAAGGGCATTCTTTTCGCCAGCCTTTCCTAAAAGCTGAACGCAAAGTTTGACTAGGGTTTGGAAACTTTGCAAAGGCAAGTTTCCTGGCCTCAGGAGTGGTGGCCCTCCGCACCCTTCGGTGCCGGGCCAACCGCTCATCACCGGCCAGATGTCTTTTTATAGCCCTAAGTTATATCCCTTTCGGTGGTTACGATGATGCTTCCGGATTGGAAGATAAGGAAAGAGATTCTAATCGAACCTTTCTCAGAGGAATCCCTTCAGCCAGCTGGTTACGACCTTCGCGTCGGTGATGAGGCTTACCTTAATGGCAAAATCGTCAATGTTAAGGAGCTTGAAACCATAGCAATTCCTCCAAAGGCTTACACCCTTATTCTGACTCTCGAACGAATTAAACTTCCTGATGACGTCATGGGTGACATGAAGCTCAGGAGCAGTTTGGCTAGGGAGGGTCTGATTGGTTCCCTCGCATGGGTTGACCCGGGCTGGGATGGGAAACTGACCCTCGGCGTTTACAATGCCTCTGACAAACAGGTTGAGCTCTCCTATGGCGAGCGCTTTGTCCAGATTGCCTTCATTCGCCTCGAGGGCCCGGCCAAGAATCCTTACAGAGGGCGGTATCAGGGAAGCGGGGAGATAGTCCTGTCCAAGCGCAGAAGTAGTGAGTCCAAGTGAGTTCCAAGAGTGTCCGTTGTGCACAAAGTCGCCATCTCGGCTGATTTTACTGTTTTGGGGGCCGTATCTGGGTGGTGCCCCCTTACGCTTTTTTAACAATTGTCGTAAACCCTACGATGTGCAAAGCCCGGTAGAGTTTTTCCTGTCTAGAATTGCCTTTGTATCTGGGGGTATGTTCGATTTAGGGCATTTAGAGACCTTTTTTACCGAAAGTTTTATATACCTCGAAATGCCTAGAAACTACCGAAAAAGCTTTTACGGAGGTGTTGTGAATGGCCGAGCTTCCGATTGCTCCGATTGACAGGCTTATTAGGAAGGCCGGCGCCGAGAGGGTCAGCGAGGAGGCCGCCAAGGTCCTCGCCGAGTACCTCGAGGAGTACGCCATCGAGCTCGCCAAGAAGGCCAACGAGTTCGCCAGGCACGCCGGTAGGAAGACCGTCAAGGCCGAGGACATCAAGCTTGCCATCAAGGCCTGAAGCCTTTTTGGCTTTTTAACTTCCCATTTCTGAACCGTTATCGTTTTAAGGCTCTTTTCGCGCTTTCGACCATGCCGGAAATAGCCGTTAGGATGACAAAGCGCAATCACAACGCTTTCGTTCACCTTCTTGGGGCCCTTGAGAGTCAGGGCTTCGATTTGGGTGAACTGCTCATAACCAAGGACTTTGGCGAGATACTGAAGGCAAAACCCAAGGTCGTCCTCTACTCCTTCTTCACCGAGGAAATCTGGGGTAACCTGCCGAGGGAGGTTAAACTCCTCAAGGAAAATGGTGCCCTTTTAGTGGCAGGAGGTTATCATGCCATAGCGATGCCAAAGCATACCCTCAACCAGCTCGGTTTTGACATAGCCGTCATCGGCGAGGGTGAGGAGGTGATATACCAGCTTCTCACGACGCTCAAGAGGACTGACTATAAAATAACCCCTGAGCTTGCGAACATAAAGGGGCTGGCGTTCTACCTAAACGGCGAGTTCGTCTTTACGGGTTTCGCCAAAGTGGAGGACTTCTGGCGCTTTCCGCCGTATCCGGAATCCGTTCGGCTGATTTCGCCGATAGAGATAAGCCGTGGCTGTCCGTTCCGCTGTTACTACTGTCAGACGCCCTACATAAAGGGCTTCCGAATGAGGCACAGGCCTATAGACCAGATTGTGAAGTACTCAAGAAGGATGAAGGACATGCGCTACATAACGCCCAACGCCTTCGCCTACGGCTCGCCGGGTGCGATACTCAAACTCAACAAGCTCGAGGCCCTTCTCAAAGCTCTGCAACCCCTCAGAAAAGAGGGAAGGAGACTGTTCTACGGCACCTTTCCAAGTGAGGTGAGGCCCGAGTTTGTTCTACCTGAGACACTTGAGCTACTCATCGACTACGCGGACAATAGGAGGCTGGCGATTGGTGCACAGAGCGGTGACGATGCAATGCTCAAAGCGATGCACAGGCTTCACAGGGTCGAGCACGTTAAAATGGCTGTGGAGTACATGCTCGAGTACGGCTTTGAGCCTGTTGTAGATTTCATTGTGGGCCTGCCAAACGAGACTGAGGAGAGCCAGCGCAGGAGCATCGAGCTGATGAAGTGGATTATGAGCAGGGGCGGGAAGGTGAGGGCTCACTACTTCATGCCCCTTCCGGGGACGCCATGGGCGCGGTGCAAACCTTCTCCCCTGAGTGAGGAGATGAAGCGCTTTTTGGGAAGGATGGCGGCGAAGGGAAAAATTGAGGGCTCGTGGGGGGTTCAGATAGAGCTCTCAAGGAGACTCCAGAAACTTATTGAGGAGTTCTACGAGGAACCGATGAGCTACCACGGTTCGATAACACCGGTTTGTTAGCCGGTGGGCGAAAACTATTTTTGAAGAGATATCCCAGTTTTATCGCCATGAGAAGATTGGCTCCACTCCTGGCTATCATGATTTCAACCCTGTTGGCCTATGTCATTTCAGGCGACCCTTACTTTGGGCTCTCGGTTTTTATAATGGGTGCTCTGATGTACGTTGTTGCCATTAATCCATCTATAGGGGGTCCGCTTTTTTACGGGCTCCTTGGTTTTCTCGGGGGCTTTCTCCTGGCTCTTCTCCTGGGGTTAACGGTATTCAAGAATTCAAGGATTGGAAGCTACGCACTCTTCTCACTCCTTATAATAGGCCCCGCTATTGCTCTGTTCATCGGAAAGAAAAACAATTATCGCCTCTGGTTCTCCCTGAAACCGTGACCCAAAAGCTTTTAACTCCAGGGAGTATTCGGTAGCGAGGCGTTATGTACGCCGAAAACTATAAAAGATTCCTGGAGCTTATAGACGAACTGCGAGAGTTTGAAGGTGCCCTCATCGTTGAGGGCATGCGAGACGAGGTAGCTCTGAGGAATCTGGGGGTCAGGGCGGAGATAATCCGGCTCTCCCGTCTGCCTCTACCAGAGGTCGCGCTCATTGCCTCATCATACAAAGAAATCAAAATACTCACGGATTTCGACAGGAAGGGTGAGGAGCTGGCCAAGAAGTTGCTTCGCTATCTGGCCGGTTATCCCTGCAGAGTGGACATTGAAACATGGAAGGAGCTTAGAAAACTGGTCAAGAAGGACATCAAGGGCGTTGAGGACCTCTACGGCCTTTACCTAAAGGTTGTCTCCGTTTCTGACCCCCGGCTGGAGGGGATTCGATGAAGAGAAAGAAAACGATACTCCAGCATGTTTTGACTGAAAAGCGAAAAAAGGCTAAAGAGGGTGGTTTTATGTCAGGAAAGGACGAGTTTGGAACTACCAAATACGTCATCTACGCCGAGTTTGAGGCTAACGGCATCGTTGAAAGGCCCGACGTTGTTGGTGCTATTTTTGGACAGACGGAGGGTCTCCTTGGGGACGACCTCGACCTCAGGGAGCTCCAGAAGACCGGAAGGATTGGCAGGATCCGCGTTGAGGTCCACAACAAGGCAGGCAAGACCTACGGAACAATAACGGTTCCGTCGAGCCTCGACAGGGTTGAGACCGCTATCCTCGCGGCTGCTCTCGAGACAATAGACCGTGTTGGTCCGGCAGAGGCCAAGATAAGGGTTCTTCGCATTGAAGATGTGAGGGCAACGAAGAGGAAGTACATCATCGAGAGGGCCAAGGAGATACTTGAAACTCTCATGGAGCAGGAGATTCCCGAAACTCAGGAGCTCACCGAGGAGGTTAAGAAAGCCGTCCGCGCCAAAGAGCTCATCGAGTACGGGCCCGAGAAACTTCCAGCTGGACCACACGTTCCGTTTTCGGATTCAATCATCGTGGTTGAGGGCAGGGCCGATGTGCTTAACCTTCTCAAGCACGGCATAAAGAACGCCATAGCCGTTGAAGGAACGTCCATTCCGGAGACCATAATCAAGCTCAGCAAGGAGAGGATAGTTACGGCCTTCACCGACGGTGACCGCGGTGGGGAGCTAATTCTTAAGGAGCTCCTCCAGGTTGCGGACGTTGACTACGTTGCAAGGGCTCCCGAAGGTAAGGAGGTTGAAGAGCTTACCAAGAAGGAAATCGTCAAGGCCCTGAGGAGTAAAGTTCCAGCGGAGCAGGTCATCAACGAGATGTTCAATAAAGGAAAGAGCTTCTACGACCTCATAAAGGAGAGGCAGGAGAAGCAGGAACCCAGAAAAGTTGAACCAAAGGAGCCAAGGGTTGTCCCGGTTAAGATCGAGGAGAGGAAGCCTGAGAAGGTCGAAAAGCCCGTCCCGAAGGAGGAGAAGATAGTCAAGCCCCTCGAGAAGGCCCAGACCCCGGAGCTTGAGGAGTTCAGTGAGTTCATCGAGCGCGTTAAGAAGGACGGCATAGCCCTCCTTCTCGACGAGAACAAAAACGTCATAGCCGAGATACCTGTGAGGGAGCTTACCAACCAGCTTAAAGAACGGAAGGACGTTTATGCCGTGGTCTTCAACGGCGTCATAACCCAGAGGCTCATCGATACCGTCAGCGAGACAGGGGTTAGATACCTGGTCGGGGCGAGGAAGTACAACGTCGTTAGAAGGCCGGTCAACCTGAAGATAATCACCTTTGCCGAGTGATTTTCCTCTTTTCTTCTTGCAAAGTTTTTAAAGGGGTAATATGTTTTTCCAGTAGGGAGCTCCGATGGATTTGGGAAGAATGCTCTTTGGAATTGGTCTTATTCTCTGGGGAATTCTCCTAGCAGTGCTGAACTTTTCCATGATATCCCTTCTTTTTGGAGGGATTGGCATTGTCATGATGTTCGTTGAGTTAGTTGGCTTGGAGAAAAATCCGGAAGATAGAACCCCGCTTTAGGACTAACCTTTATAACCGCTTTTCCGATTCCCCCACGGGTGGTCAAAGATGGTGGAAGAGCTAATCTGGAAGTACGCGCTGGTTAACGCTTACACCCACAAAGGAAAGGCAAACCCGAAGGCCGTTATCGGGAAGGTACTCGGCGAGAACCCCGAGCTGAGGCCTAAAGCGAAGGAGATAATCCCGCTCGTAAACGAGATAGTCGAGAAGGTGAACGCCTTATCTCTTGAGGAGCAGGAGGCAAAGCTCCGCGAGATTTATCCGGAATTCTTTGAGGAGAAAAAGGGGAAGAAGGAGGAGAAGAAAGGCCTACCCCCTCTCCCGAAGGCCAAGAAAGGCAAGGTCGTTACGCGCTTCGCCCCGAACCCTGACGGTGCCTTCCACCTCGGGAACGCGAGGGCCGCTATTCTAAGCCACGAGTACGCGAGGCTCTATGATGGCAAGTTCATCCTGCGCTTCGACGACACAGACCCGAAGGTCAAGAGGCCAGAGCCTATCTTTTATGAGTGGATTAAGGAGGACCTTGAGTGGCTCGGCTTCAAGATTGATGAGATACACATAGCCAGCGACAGGCTGGAGATATACTACAACTACGCTGAGAAGCTGATTAAGATGGGGAAGGCCTACGTCTGCACATGCAAACCGGAGGAATTCCGTGAACTTCGCGACAAGGGCATTGCCTGCCCGCACAGGGACGAGCCGGTTGAAGTTCAGCTTGAAAGATGGAGGAAGATGCTTAATGGTGAATACAGGGAAGGGGAGGCCGTAGTCAGGATAAAGACCGACCTCAAGCATCCAAATCCAGCGGTAAGGGACTGGCCCGCTCTGAGAATCATAGACAACCCGAACCACCCAAGGACTGGAAACAAGTACCGCGTCTGGCCCCTCTACAACTTTGCCTCAGCGATAGACGACCACGAGCTTGGGGTTACTCATATCTTCCGCGGACAGGAGCATGCTGAAAACGAGACGAGACAGAGGTATATCTATGATTATTTTGGCTGGGAATATCCGGTTACGGTGCACCACGGCAGGCTGAGCATTGAGGGAGTTATCCTCAGCAAGTCGAAGACTAGGAAGGGCATTGAGGAAGGGAAATACCTCGGCTGGGACGACCCGAGGCTCGGAACGATTCGCGCTTTGAGGAGGCGCGGGATTCAGCCGGAGGCAATCAGAGAGCTAATCATCGAAGTCGGCCTAAAGAGGAGTGACACAACCATCAGCTGGGACAACCTTGCCGCGATAAACAGGAGGATAGTTGAACCTATAGCAAACCGCTACTTCTTTGTTGCAGACCCGATTCCAATGCACATAGAGGGTTATGACAGGGAATTTATAGCTGAGATACCCCTCCATCCGGATTATCCGGAGAGGGGAGTTAGAAGGCTCAAGTTCGAGCCGGGTAAGCCCGTCTATGTCTCCAGGGACGACATGGATCTCTTTAAACCGGGCAACTTTGTAAGGCTGAAGGACCTCTTCAACGTTGAAATCATCGAGGTTAACGAGGAGGGCATAAAGGCCAGGTTCCACAGCGTTGAGTATGAAATAGCCAAGAAGAACCGCTGGAGAATGGTTCACTGGGTCACAGAGGGCAAGTCCTGTGAGGTCTGGGTTCCCGAGGGTGAGGAGCTGATAATAAGGCACGGCCTCCTTGAGAGCGATGCCGACGTTAAGGTTGATGACGTTGTTCAGTTCGAGCGCTTTGGTTTCGTGAGAATAGACGAGGTAAAAGATGGAAAGGTCAGGGCGATTTTCGCCCACAAGTGACTTACTCTTCTTTCTTTTTAATGAGGTTGTTGGCGAGGAGACCAGTTGCCACAAGTATTATTGCAATTACTGCTCCGATTATGTCAGCGCCTCCATTCTTTGCTGTTGCATACAGGGCGTAAAGTCCCATTGGAATAAGAACGCCGAAGAGAATTGCACCTGCTATTAACTGTCCAGTGGTTGGTTTTAGCCCTGTTACCTTTTCTATCTCTTTCGAAATTACAGGATAGTACTCAAACAATGAAGTGAAGAATATTGATATCGATACCGCAAGTAGTAGTGCCTGAGCAAGTTCTGGAACGGAGTCCGGGATACCAATAAGGAGGGCCATCCCCAGCAGGTATGCGGCAGCTCTGTTTCTTCCAACTTTCATGTTGAATTCAAGAATCTGAAGCCCTACTTCAGCTGTTGGAAGGATACTTGTGACGCCTGCAAGGAATATTGAGATCGCTATAAGTATCAGGAGGACATTGTAGCCTGCTAAGATTGAGGGGAGTTTTCCCATCAGGGCAATTGCCGCTTCTTCTCCTCCATAAACGTACTTTAACAGTTCACCTGGTGTGGAGGGAGCTATGGCATACACTATTGTTATTGTGGATAGCACTCCAATTAGCAACTGAATTATAACACCTGCACTTATAATGAGCTTGGCGTTGAACCGTTCGTTTATAAAACTGCCGAGCATTAAGTAGAATCCAAAACCTAGCCCAACGGCATAAATTGCTCTCTCTGCTGCAGTAGTAATTAAGGCTAGTGTTACTGGATGAGTGCTTACAATCATGTGCTTGGCCATTCCAAGAAAAGCGGCTGTTGAGGGGATCTTTACTACAAACGCAAGAGTTGTTACGACAACAGCAATGACCAAGATCATTGAGCCCGCTGCCATGATTGTAAACGTTTTCTCTTTTGCCCTTGTTAAGATAACAAAGACTATGGCCATCATTATAATCTTTGCTATAAGTCTTCCAACGGTTCCCGTTCCTAAAACTGGAGCCAACAGAATCAGCATGGTATTTGCTGTGTAGTATGACAAGAATATTATTGCCAACGCTAGGATAGATACAATCATTGCAGGCTTCCGCATTATCTTGTTATACAGCTCAACGAAGTAATATCCGGATTTTATGACTTTCTCTGCTTCGGCTATGGCAACGTATGTAAACACTGCTAGGAATGCAACGTGTATTATGAACCCTGTTATTCCGTACTCAAGCCAAAACTGGGGAAATAGTCCTATGGTTCCAATACCCGTTGCAAATCCGGCAACCAAGAACATCAGGTACATGCTCCACTTTTTTATTTCATCCATCATGACCACCTGTATGAGTTGTTTGTCTCTGTAAGTCCGTTTAGAAAAATTAAAAGATTTGCTCTCATACATCAACAGAAAATTTCAAAAAATGTTCATGCCTTTGTCTTAAGATACTCACCTTGTAACGTTTTTAGTCCAGCCCAATCCATTTTACCAGCCCTAACAGGAATTTGTAGGGAAGCTTCTCGTGGTGTGGGTAAATCCTAAGGGCATAGTGCCAGCAGGGATCACCTAAATGTTTTAGTGCACTTCCTTTGTACGTATAAATCCATTCACCGTTTCCAAGGAATTTTGGATGCCTTAGCTCGATGATGTGGGGTTTTTCTATATGATATCCCTCTGCCCTGACACCGTAATAGAGCTCTACTTTAACATCATCTGGTCTTAGTCCATCAAGATTAACTGTAACTTCGAGACCAGACTTGTTCTCATTAATGTTGATATTTACAAAGTCTACATACTGCCATGAGTTCATAACTCTCTCTTTCCATTCTGCTATCTCCTTTGCTCCCTTGTAGTTGTCCCGGGTAAGCCAAATGTGGTTGCTCATGGCTTTGGAATAAAACCTGTCCATGTACTCCTTGACCATTCTGTGGGTGCTGAAGCGTGGAGCTATGCTCTTTATGCTTTCCTTCATCATGTAGATCCACTTCTCGCGATTGCCGTAATATGTGGGAATTATCTCTCTCTCGAGGAGGTCGTAGAGGGACTGGGCGTCCTTAACGTCGTCTTCTTCACTCTCCGGCTCGGTGCTTTCCTCACCGATAACCCAGCCGTTCTTGCCGTTGTATCCCTCAACCCACCATCCATCGAATATACTCGCGTTCAAAACTCCGTTGAGGCCGGCCTTCATTCCGCTCGTCCCGCTCGCTTCTAACGGTCTCCTTGGTGTGTTGAGCCAGACGTCAACGCCAGCAACCATCAGCCTCGCGCTACCCATGTCGTAGTTCTCTAGAATGAATATCTTTCCCCTGAACTCGGGCATTTTACTAACTTCGTAGATCCTCTTGAGGAACTCTTTCCCGCCCCAGTCGTTTGGATGTGCCTTTCCACCGAAGACAATGTAGACTGGTCTCGTGGAATCACTTAGAATTTTCTTCAGCCTTTCTAAGTCACTGATAAGAAGAATAGCACGTTTGTACGTTGCAAATCTTCTTGCAAACCCTATTATGAGCGCGTTTTCGTCTATAGCTGGAATTGGGTCATCTATCCCTAGGCGCTCGTTTTTTTCCATGACCTTTCTTCTGAGAAGTTCAATAAACTGCCTCTTAGCCTCAAGATGAGCTTCCCATAGCTCTTTATCGGGAATCCTCTCAATTGCGTACCATATACCCTCAATGTTCGTATGTTCGCGCCAGACCTTTCCGATGTATCTATCGAAGAGCTTCCTCATCTCGTTGTGCACCCATGTCATTGTGTGAACACCGTTGGTTATCGCCTCTATCGGTATTTCGTCAAGGGGGACGCCGGGCCAGAGGTGCTGCCACATCCTCCTGCTCACTTGAGCGTGTAGCTTGCTGACACCGTTCACGTAGCTCGACGTCCTTATGGCTAGGAGCGTCATGTTGAACTGGTCTCCTTCCCTCCCCAACTCAAGGAGCTCCTCCCTTCCTTCAAGGAACAGTGAGAGCCTTTTCCTGACTTCCTCAATGGGAAACCTGTCGTGGCCAGCTGGGACTGGCGTATGGGTCGTGAAGACAGTCGTTCCCCTGACAACGCTCAGGGCCTCGGTGAATGTGAGGCCTTCCTCCATGAGCCATGCAATCCTCTGGAGGTTGGCGAAGGCGGGGTGACCTTCATTTAGGTGGACTACCCCAGGTTCGATGCCAAGGGCTTTGAGGAGTCTCATTCCGCCGATGCCGAGGAGTATCTCCTGTTTTATCCTCTTGTCCATCTCGGCATTATAAAGATAATCGCATATGGTTCTGTCCTCGGGGCCGTTCTCGGGGACATCGGTGTCGAGAAGGTAAATCCTGACCCTTCCAACTTGGACCTCGAAGGCCCTTGCGTAGACTGTTCTATCTTCTATAGGAACCTCTACGAGCAGTCTCTTGCCGTCCTTATTAAGGACGGGCCTTATTGGCATTTCCTCGGGCTTGTATTCCGGGAAAATCTCAATTTGATTACCCTTTTCGTCTATCTCCTGTTTGAAATAACCGTGTTTATAGAGTAGACCAACGGCTATGAAGGGTAAGCCTAAGTCGCTGGCCGTTTTAACGTGGTCTCCGGCAAGAATTCCAAGACCGCCGGAGTAAATCGGCAGGCTTTTGCTTATGCCGTACTCCATGCAGAAATAGACTATCGGCCTGTCCCATTTCGGATAGTTGGTCGAGAACCATGTTGATTCTGGGTTCATGTAGTCCTCAAACTGCTCCATGACGAGCTCGTAGAGGTTCATAAAATCGTCGTCTCTGAGGAGTTCTTTGAATCTGCTCGTTGGAGTATCAAGGAGTAGCTTTACCGGGTTCTTGTATTCGGCCCAGTGTTCGGGGTCTATCTTTTCCCATAGTTTCGTTGCCCTCCTGTTCCAGCTCCACCAGTAGTTGTAGGCTAGATCTGCGAGTCCAATGAGAGGACTCGGGAGTTTTCCGCGGATTGATTTATAGATGCATTCGTCGGTTTTCACCATAGAAACCACCGATGGTGATACTACTATCTTTGGATTTAAAAATCCTGTCACTCATGGGTTCATAAAAGAAAGAGAAGTTAAGAACCCTCAAGCATTGAGGGACTGATGTAGTCGCCGTACTTCTCCCTTGCCTCGAGAAGCCTGTTTCTCTCTTCTTCAAGAACTTTGAAAAGCTCCTTCGGAACGTCCTTGACCTTCTCGCGGTAGATTTTCTCTATGCGCTCAATCTTCTCCAACAGCTCTGGAACCCTGATTGTGAACTGCTTCTCGTAGTCCTCCCTGCTGTAGTCCTTGTTAAGAACCTCCCTGAAGAGCCTTTTCAGGTCCCCATACTTAGGAATGTAGCCTATCGGCGTCTCTATTGCATCGACATCACCATGCACCCGAAGCTCCATCCACTTGAGCCACACTGCTTTGTCGAGCTTGTGGTTGAGCCACTTACCGTTTTCGCGGAGGAAGTAGTTTACAGCAAAGATTTTCGGCGTCTTCCTGAGCTTTTTGCCAAACTCAAGGTAGTTTCTGATGTAATCTCCCAGGGGAACGCTCATGAAGTCGAGTATCGCCATCGGGTTGAAGGCCCTGACGCCCTCCTTCCCGAGAGTGGCCGCGGTTGTCTCGCTCTCAAGCGAGGCGCCCATCGTTATAATTCCGTGCTCCCAGCTGAAGGCTTCTCTCACCGGAGGCCATGTGTCTGCATCCCTTCCTCCGAAAATCATGCCTCCAACTTCAACACCGCACGGGTTGTTGAGGGCCTCCAAATCAACGTTTGGGAAGTGCTCAAGGGAAACGGTAAAGCGCGCATTCTTGTGGCTCGGCGGTATCTCGTTGCCCTCTCTGTCCTTTTTGCCCTTCCACCACTTTCCGCTGTGGTTCTCCCCTTCCTCCGGAATCTCAATGCCCATGTCGTTCCAGTAGGGCTTGCCGTCCCTTACAAGGACGTTGGAGAAGATTATCTCGACCGGGGAATGAAGGACCTGCCAGATAATCGGGTCGTCCTCGGGGTTTACGCCTTGAATGATGCCGAAAACACCCTTCTCGACGTTCGCTCCTCTGGCTATACCGTTAACGGGCAGAATGAAAGTCAAATCGTCGCCGACTATGTTCTCCCATGGTATCATGGCAGTGGATGTCTTTCCGCACATGCTCGGATATGCTCCTGTAAAGTAGGTCTTTCTGCCGTTCGGGCCGTTAACGCGCATGAGGAACATGTGCTCGCTCAGCCACCCTTCTCTAACGGCCTTCTGGATTGTGAGGCGGAAGGCGAGCTTTTTCAGACCTATCGTGTTGCCACCGTACTGGGTGTTGAGGGAGTAGACCGTCTCGTCTTCGAGGTCAATGTAAATCCTCCTCTTCTCAAGGTTCTTGCTGGTTTTTCTCTCGTCTAGTTCTCCAGCCGAGTGGACGAAGCGGAAGAACTTGGCATTTCTACCGAGTCTCTTGAACTCCTCGTAGCCCTTCCGATAAAGGATGAACTCGGAATGAGCAACGTAGGCCGAATCCGTTAGCTGAACCGCTGGAATCGTGAATATCGAGTTCTTTGGACCCAGCACGAAGAAGCATACGAAGAGCTCCTTGCCCTTCATAACACCCTTCATCAGTTCCCTTATCTCCCTAAGCCCCTCTTCCCTATCCATCGTGTTGAGGAACGGAATCTCCTTTCCGCCGGAGACGAGAAGCTTTGTGTTGGCCTTGTCCCTCGCCTGGTCGTAGTAGTTGTCGTAGTGGACCGTATGGTTCGGCGTTTCGAGCATCTTTTCCTCGCCGTAGTAGAGGGCCTTCCAGCGGACGTAGAGCTCATCCTCTTCGCTGTCAGTACAGACGAAAACCTTGCTCGGCTCGAGCCACTCAATCCACTCAGCCAGAAAAGAATGAAGCTCGGGGTTGTCTATGGCCTTTATTTTCTCAAACTGCTCCTTTGGAAGTAATTCAGCAAGTTTCTCAAGTGCACCCATGGTATCCCCCGACACATGTTGACCGATGGCTTAAAATAGTTGTTGCGACTATATAACTATGGCAACGAACTCTAGGGCCAGATAGGTGTGCAGTAAAATATTTGAGCGAGATGTAGATATAATGGGATGGTGCTCAAAATGAAGGCAGTAATTTTGGCTGGGGGCAAGGGGACTAGGCTCTTACCCTTAACCGTTTACAGGCCAAAGCCAATGATCCCCTTTTTTAACAGACCCCTCATGGAATACGCCCTTCAGAACCTTATTAAGGCAGGTGTTGACGAAGTCTATGTTCTCGTTGGTTACCTAAAGGAGCGTATAATGGAATACTTTGGAGATGGGAGCAAGTGGGGGATAGAAATTCACTACTCCAACAAAGACAACATAAAACTTGGAACTGCGGGAGCGACGAAAAAGGTTGTAAAACACATGGACGATACATTCTTTGTGGTTTCAAGTGATGTCCTTACCAACCTTGATCTAAGGGCACTCTATGACTATCATAAGAAAAAGAAAGCCCTCGCAACGATAGCTCTATCAGAGGTTGACGATCCAACTCAGTATGGCATAGCAATAATAGACTCTGAGGGTAGAATTCAGCAGTTCAAGGAGAAACCCAAGCCAGAAGAAGTCTTTAGTAATCTTGTCAATGCTGGTATTTACGTCTTTGAACCTGAGGCCTTTGATCTCGTCCCAAAGGCCAAGAACTTCGACTTTTCCAAGGATTTGTTCCCGAGAATGCTGGAGAACGATTTGGCTCTCTACGGGTTCCCCTTCAAGGAGTACTGGAACGACGTTGGAAGGCCTTCAAGCTATCTTCAAGCGACGGAGGACGTTTTCCTTGGACGGCTTATACTCCCCCAGATAAAAACTGAAAGCCTGAAAGGAAATCTAGAATACGGAGGAGCGCTTTACACAGGTAAGAGATGCATCCTTAGAAGGCCAGAGATACGTGGTTTTGCAGTTATTGGAGATGACGTTGAAATTGGGAGAAACGTTAAGATAGAGCGCTCTGTGATCTTCTCTGGTGTTACAATCGAGGAAGGGGCGGAAATCAGGGAGGCTATAATTGGGGAAAACGTTCATATAGGTAAGGGTGTTGTAATACAGCCGGGTAGTGTGATTGGGGATAACACTCTCATTGAAGACTTTAGCAAGATTGGTTCAAACGTAAAGATTTGGGTTGAGTCTAGAATAGGTAGGGAAAGCATAATACTTCCTGATTGAGGTGGTGAAAGTGGAAGTGTATTATTCCCAGAGGTTTAACCCCGAAGAGCTGGCTCTTTTAGGCAGGGCTATAGGGACGGTTTCCCATGGGACTATAATAGTTGGCAGAGACGGCAGGGCAATTTCCCGCTATGGGAAGAGAGCGATGGTTGTCGGCATAGTAAGTACTGGTTCAACCATAATGGACGTTCGTTTGATTCCTCTTATAGCACTCAAGGACTTTGCACATAAGAAGGGTCTTCCTCTGGCATATGTTTACTACTATGGAGGAGTCAGGGTTTATGTTAGTGGTATTGATGTTGAAGAGATAAATGCTATTCTCGAAAGTAGGAGCTTTATAGAGGCCCAGCCAAATGATATCGGTGCAACAGTTTATTATCCAAATGCCCTCGACGATTTCCTTCACGAAATCTTTAAGCACTACAATTTCAAGCTAGAGGGCAAGGCTCTCGTTGATGCTATGAACACTCCGGCGGTCTTATTTTTCCCAAGAATGAATGAACATTTTGGTTTTGAAGTTGAGCTTATGAACGACATGATGACAAGTTACCTTCCCCCAAAACCAAAGGAAGTTTTCCTCCACAAGTTGAACAAGGGAGACTATGACTTTGGAATGCGCTTTAGGCCCGATGGTGTCGTTGAGTTTTACAAAGAGAACGAGCAGAAAGAGTTCACAAGCATGTGGTCTCTCCTTGACTATATGAAAAAACTCGCTCTTTAACGGCAGTTTTATAAGCTATCTTTTGGTCTTTTATACGTTCTTTCATCTTGGGGGTGAAGAGCTTGGGGATCTTTATAGTACTTGAGGGCATAGACGGTGCTGGAAAGTCAACACAAGCAAAACTACTAAAAATATGGTTTGAGGAGAAAGGATATGAAGTTGTTTTGACTAAAGAGCCAACAGATACCCCCTTTGGTAAGCTTATAAGGCGACTTGTCTTAACTGGTGGGAAGGAGGGTATTATAGATGGGGCTAAAATAAGCCATGAAGCAGAGGCTTTACTCTTTGCAGCAGATAGAGCCGAGCATGTTGATAAGTTAATAAAGCCATCCCTTGAGTCTGGAAAAGTCGTAATTTCTGACAGATATTTCTATTCCTCCCTTGCCTATCAATGGGCTCGAGGTCTAGACCTTGAATGGCTTATTGATCTCAACCGGTTTGCTATACGACCAGATTTAGTTTTGCTTCTTGACCTTCCCGTTAGAGAAAGCATGAAACGAATAAAAACAAGGAGTATAAGGAGTGAGTTCGACAAAATAATGGAACTTCAGAAAAGAGTGCGTGAGAACTATCTCAAACTTGCAGAGTTATTTCCAGAGATTAAGATAGTTAACGCTATGGAAGACGTTGATAACGTCCATAGACAGATTGTTGCTTTGGTCGAATCTTTACTAGAGAAATGAATGGAGCCCCGGGCGGGATTTGAACCCGCGACCGGCGGATTACAAGTCCGCCGCCCCGCCAGGCTAGGCTACCGGGGCAGTCGCTTTTTAGGATTAATTTGATGGTTATAAATCTTTCTACTTTTCTAACCGCAAAATTTATAAACGTCCCTTATATCCCCTACATTGGGTTGAGCCGCCGTAGCTTAGTTGGTAGAGCGCCGGACTGTTAATCCGGCGGTCCCCGGTTCGAATCCGGGCGGCGGCGCCAGTAATGGGCCCGTAGCTCAGCCTGGTCAGAGCGCGCGGCTCATAACCGCGTGGTCGGGGGTTCAAAGCCCCCCGGGCCCACCAATCTGTTTTTCCTGTTCTTATTCTTGAGAGCATTAAATTTTAGTGAATTAAATTGTTACTTAAGATTTAAAAATTACAAATTGCACGATAATGCTTCAATGGCGGGCCGGGCGGGATTCGAACCCGCGACCTTCGGCTCCGAAGGCCGACGCCCTGTCCAGACTAGGCCACCGGCCCAACCCTACATGGGTTGAGAAAACAAAACATAAAGCTTGCGGTTCAGTAAAGGTCACCAGAAATTTTCTTAGACTCACATTTGAAGAAGTTTGAAAGAAAAGGGAAGAGGTTCAACCGAAGAGGGCGCCGAGACCAGCGAGGGCCTCCTCCTCGCTGACCTCTTCCTCTTCCTCCTCTTCCTCCTCCTGGGCTTGTTCGGCACCGCTCTCGGCCGGAGCGGGAGCGGCAGCAACAGCAACCGGAGCGGCGACCGGCATGGCGGCCTTTTCGATGACCTCGTCGATGTTAACTCCCTCGAGAGCGGCAACGAGGGCCTTTATTCTGGCGTCATCTGGTGTAACACCAGCAGCCTCGAGGACTTTCTTAAGGTTTTCCTCAGTTATCTCCTTACCAGCGGCGTGGAGTAGCAGAGCGGCATACACGTACTCCATCCTTTCACACCTCCAATCATCTTCATTCTTTTTTATTCGCACGTATGCGAGGGAAAGTAATTCAGCCGAAGAGGGCGCCCAGCCCAGCGAGCGCATCCTCTTCGCTGGCTTCCTCTTCTTCCTCTTCCTCCTCAGCTTCTTCAACTTTCTCCTCGGTTGGCTGAGGAGTTGCAACGGCCACTTGGGCCTGAGCGTTTAAAAGCTCTTTGGTTTTCTCGTCAAGTAACTCCTCGGGCAGGTTCTGGGCTATGAGCAGGACGGCACGTATGGCCCTGCCAAATATGTCCTCGACCGTCTCTGGAGTAATGTAACCGGCCTCGATTGCAACGTTCTTGGCTCCAAGGAAGGCCTTCTGGATGATGGCCTCGATGGTCTGCTTGGTTGGATACGCTATGTTAACTGACAGGTTGAAGGCGTGCATGTAGGCCTTCTGGAGCATGTTGATGTATTCTTCCTCGTCTATTGCCAGCACATTAGGTGTATAAATAATGCCATCTTCGTAAGCTGCTAGGAGGTTGAGGCCAACTTCTAGAGGCTCAATTCCCAAGGCGTTAAGGATTCTTGCGAGCTGTTCTGTTATAACCTCACCGGCCTTGAGGACGGTGTAGTCCTTCTGGATGCTAACCTTACCCCTTTCGATTCTCGCAGGAATTCCTAGGGCCTGCATCTCACCGACGAGCGGGCCCGGTGGGATTGAGGTAGGACCGGCAGGAATGACAACGTCCTTCGGAACGACTGCTCCTGGCTTGGCCGGTGCAGGAGTTTTGCTCTCCTCAAGGAGCTTGTAGAGCTTGAAGGGGTTCATCTCAGTGGCGAGTATGGCTGCTCCACCCTCGATGTAGTCGGCGAGCTTCTCAAGGTCCGGCTTACCAAGCTCCTGAGCGGCTCTCTTTATGGCCAGCTCGATGAGAGTGTTCCTGCTCACGCGAAGGAGCGCCTTCCCTCGGAGCTTGTCACGCATCTTGCTGAGCGGATAAGCGGGGACACCGGCCACGTCAACGAGGGCAATTACTGGGTGGCTCTTGATTATCTTGGTGAGCTCCTCAACTTCCTTCTTCTTCCACTCGGCTACGTGGGCCATTTCCCTCACCTCTCTACCTTAACGGCCGGGCCCATTGTGGTTTTCACGTACACTGACTTCACCTGGTTCTCACCGCGCTCGAGCTTGTTGATGATGGCGTTGAGAACCGCCTCGGCGTTTTCGGCGAGCTTCTCATCGTCCATGTCCTCGGTTCCTATTGGGGCGTGGACAACGGGATTGTTCTTGAGTTGTATCCTGACGGTCTTCTTGAGCTTGTTCACTATGGGCTCGAGGTTAGTTATGGTGGGTGGAACTACTACGGGCATCTTATTTCTTGGACCGAGATACCTACCGAGGTACTTACCTATCTTTGGCATCAGTGGTGCCGCCGCTATGAAGAAGTCGTAGCGCTTCGCAAGCTTTCTCGCTTCCCTCGGGCTCTTAGCTATTTCCTCAAGTTGCTCACTACTAATAACATCCAGCCCGAGCTTTTTAGCCGCCTCGGCAACGGCACCATCAGCGATGACCGCGATTTTTGGCTCCTTCCCACGACCGTGAGGTAGCACAACCTCAAGCTTGAACCTGTTCTCCGGCTTGCGGAGGTCTATATCCTTGAGGTTGACTGCTATCTCGACGGTCTGTGTGAAGTTACGCGGCTTAGCCCGGGCCTTCGCCTCCTTCACCGCTTCCACGAGTTTCTGCCTGTCGAAGGCCATTTACAGCCCTCCTTTTTGTTGTTTTC
The DNA here is from genome assembly GCF_027011145.1 of Thermococcus sp. Taxonomy (NCBI): domain Archaea; kingdom Methanobacteriati; phylum Methanobacteriota; class Thermococci; order Thermococcales; family Thermococcaceae; genus Thermococcus; species Thermococcus sp. Next base: position 43,355 of record NZ_JALVAO010000039.1, read on the forward strand.
AATTTAAGCCGAAAAAGTCAAAGATGCGTAAAAGGAGGGATTTTTAAAGTTTTCCCTCACTCCTCAGCTTTCTCAAAAATCTCATCGTAGAGTCCTTCGTCAATTTCCCTCTGGACTTCTCTTGGATCCTTGCCCTCAACGGTAACGCCCATGCTGAGGGCCGTTCCAATGACTTCCTTGGCAGCTGCCTTAAGCGTCGGTGAGAGCATCTGGTCAATCTTCATCTTGGCTATCTTGACGACCTGCTCCATCTTGAGGTCTCCAACCGGGGTGTGGCCGGCCTCACTTGAGCCCTTCGGAATGCCGAGCTCCTTCTTTATGAGCTGGCTGGTCGGAGGAATACCGACCTCAATTCTGAAGGTCTTCTTCTTGGGATCCTCAACGATAATCTTGACGGGAACCTGCATTCCCTCGAATTCCTTCGTTGCCTTGTTTATCTCGTCAACGACCTGCTTAACGTTCAGTCCAAGGGGACCGATGGCTGGACCGAGTGGCGGTCCGGGTGTAGCTTTTCCACCTTCAACGAGGACTTCGACAACCTGTGGCATTCATCTCACCACCTTTACTTTTGTCTCGGGCCTGTCACTCCTTCTGGCGTTTGCTTATAAGTCTAACGTATTCGCCCCTTACCGTGACCGGTATCGGGACGATTGAACCAATGAGCTCGACAACGATTTCATCCTTGCTCTCATCAACCCTGACGACCTTGGCCTTCTCGCCCTTGAACGGGCCGGCAATGAGCTCGACGATGTCACCGGGCTCGAACCCGCTAACGGCTGGCTTCTCCTCAAGGAAGTGCTCAATCTCGTGAAAGGGAATCTCGCCCGGAAGAACGCGCTTGGCGTGGCGGATACCCCTTATGGCCTCGTCAACGGCACTCTTGCTTGGGGCCTCAACAAAGATGTAGCCTTTAACCTTACTCGGGGCCAGTATGGCCTGGATTGGGATGTTGTACGTTTTTGCCTTGCTGTAAATGAGGTTCGCAGTCGTTGTTTCCTGACCAACGGTAACGCTGACTGTGAATATCTTTCCCTCGGCCATGGTGCAACCCTCTCAAGAACCAGTAATGAAGTATCCAATTATTCTGATGAGCATTCCTATGAGACCTATCAAAATCATTCCGAGACCGGTAATCTTAACGGCCAGTTTAAACTCTTTCATTCCCGGTTTTCTTGTAACTAGCAATACTCTTTTTGACTCAGAGAGAAAATTTCTAAGTCTCTCGATGACGCTTGCCACTTTCTTCACCCCATTAAAAGTTTAAAATGTTCAGAGTTCATCAAGATCCAGCCTAATGGTTTTCTTCTCCTCTTCTCCGAAATATGGAGTTTCCTCTTCTTCAACAACGGCATAAGGGGAACTAACACCTGTGACAACAAGGAGAATTCTAATCATCTTACCAAGCTCCTCATCCAGCTGGATTCCCCAGATGACCTGTGCCTCTGGGTCGAGCTTGCTCGTAACGAGCTCGATTATCTGCTGGGCTTCCTCAAGCTTGACGTCGCTTCCGCTGATGCTTATTAATGCCCCCTTGGCACCGCTTATGTCAACGTCGAGGAGCGGGCTGTTAAGGGCCTGCTGAGCCGCTTCTAAAGCCCTCTTCTCGCTGTCGCTCTCGCCTATGCCTATCATTGCCACGCCGCCGTCCTTCATAACTGCTCTAACATCGTTGAAGTCGAGATTAACCAGTCCGGGCTTAGTGATGAGCTCGGTTATACCCTTAACGGCCTGAACCAGTATCTCGTCGGCAACTTTGAATGCCATGTGTATCGGCAGGTTTGGAGCGACTTCCATGAGCTTGTCATTGGGTATAACTATTACCGTGTCGGTGTTCTTTCTGAGCTTTTCAAGTCCATACTCTGCATTCTTGATGCGCCTTATCCCCTCAACGGTGAAGGGAAGTGTAACGACGGCGACCGTCAAGGCGCCCATCTTTTTGGCTATCTCCGCAACCACTGGAGCGGCACCGGTTCCGGTTCCACCTCCTAGACCGCAGGTAATAAAGACCATGTCGGCTCCTTCCAGTGCTTCCCTTATTTCCCTCTCGCTTTCCCTTGCTGCTTCTTCACCCATTTTGGGGTTGTTTCCGGCACCGAGACCCCGAGTGAGTTCCTTGCCGATAAGTATCTTTTTGTGAGCTTTGATTTTGAGGAGGTCTTGAGCATCGGTGTTAATGGCTATTATTTTGGCCCCTTCTATTCCGACCTGCATCATTCTGTTAACGGTGTTACAACCGGCACCACCGACACCGACTACGTATATTTTCGCCTGAATCTGCTCAAGGAGCTTTTTAAGCTCCTCGTCTATGTCCGACTGAGTCTGAACCTCGGGAACGGCCTTTGGCTGGGCCGTAGAGGTTCTTTCGATGGCATCTTCAATCAGCTTCAGCATTTTTTCACCCTCCGGAGAGTTTAACACCCTTTGGAGTTTGTGGGGGAGGAGTATATAAACTTAGCTAACCCAAAACTGAACTTAACTGCCACACCGCCTCTTTAAAGGTTTCGGCTCAGTCTCGGATGAACTCAAGACCGAGCTCTTCTGCGAGATTTTTTGCCAGTTGCCGGGTCTCGCCTTTACTCCCTTTCCAGTCAACATATATCGCCTCAACTGTTTCTACTGTCCTATCGATAGCCTTAAGGAGCATCTCCTTTGGAAGGGGATGTACATACTTTGGCGCTATATGGCCAAATGCAATGTCACTGTTGAGAGCCCGTTTAGTCTGCTTTGGAGCGTAGTGACCACCACCTATTCCGATTGCGACTTTGAACTTGGTCTTGTTGTAGTTCTGAAGGACGTAGATAATTGTCTCTGCTATTATCTCGCCAGCTCTGTTGTTTTTCCACTCCTCCTCGCTTGAGCCAATCTCTATGAAGAAACTTGGAACATTCAGTTCACTTGGTCCATGATGCGTTGCCTCGTAGCAGACCGTCCAATTGAGGTCGTTGAGCTCATTCATTTTAAGGAGAGCAAGTTTCATTGCACTTGGCACCGCTATCGCAAGGCTCTCATCTTTTCCGCCGTACATTGCCCTACCCCAGTTCCCAGTGACATGGGTTGTTAAGGCGGGCAACTTCTGCTTGCTTGAATGCCTAGAGGCAAAGGCTATTATCTCAGGCTTGATATTAAGCTGGTTCTCTATAGCATCGTCGAGATTATCATAATAAATCATCTCGTCGTTAGTTGTTAGGATCAATGTTTCATTCCTCTTATAAACAGGATTCCCATCAAAGACAAGCTCAGTTTCTTTGAATCCGAAGTTTTCGATTAGTTTCTCTCTTATGTTCATTGAGGCTGGATCAACTTTTGTTGTCATTATGATTTTCATTGGATTGTCACCGGAATTTGGTTTGAAGATAGCTTATAAAACGTTATGCCTACACAAACCAGTGTTCAAAAAATCCCGCGAATTTATAAAAATTGATAGGAAAAAATGCATGATAATTTGTGAGTTTTTCGAACCTGTAACACAAACTTTTAAAATATAAAAGTTCATTAATAGACTAATATGGCCATGTAGCCATATTATGTGCACCAATGTGGAGGTGAGTAACTTGAAGAAGCTAGGAACACTGGCCATTGTGGCCGTTTTGGTTTTGTCTATCTTTGTTGCTGGATGTATAGGAGGTCAGAGTAGCACATCTACAGCAACCCAAGGAGGTGCTTCCACAACTCAAAGTTCAAGCTCTGGTGTCAGCTATTCTGGAACAATAACAATCTACACTGGAGGTACGAGTGGAGTTTACTATCCGCTTGGTTCAAAATATGCGGAACTTCTCAATAAGGCTGGAATAAAGGCTAAAGCCGTTACAAGCGGTGCAAGTGTTTCAAACGCTAAGGCAATTGGAGATGGAAACGCACAGGCGGCTATTATGCAGAACGATGTGGCTTACTATGCGTACCACGGGTTGTACATGTTCCAAGGGCACCCAATTAAGAACCTTCGCGGTGTTGCGGCACTTTATCCTGAAACTGTTCAGTTCGTTGTCAGGGCTGACAGCGACATAAAGAGCCTTCAGGACTTGGCAGGTAAAAAGGTCGCTATTGGAGCGCCCGGAAGCGGAACAGCAGTTGCCGCTGAGCAAATATTAAAAGCCGCTGGAGTTTGGGACAAGATTCAGAAAGTCAACCAGGACTTTAGCCAGGCAGCTCAGGCTCTCAAGCTTGGCCAGATTGATGCCGCTGTTATAGTTTCAGGTGCACCAACTCCCGCTATAACTCAAATAGCCGTTACAACTCCTGTGAGAGTTATCCCGATCTCTGACGAGGTTCTTAACAAGCTCAAGAGCGAGGGCTACATCTTCTACGTCAGGCAGGTTCTTCCAAAAGACACCTATAAGGGAATGACCGAAGACACGCCAACCCTTGCAGTTAAGGCTCTTCTCGTCGTCAGCGCGAGCCTTCCAGATGACGTCGTTTACGAGATGACCAAGGTTCTCTTCGACAACGTTGATGCCCTCCGCGCCGTCCACCAGAAGGCCAAGTACATAAGCCTTGACACGGCTCTTGACGGTATGAGCATACCGCTCCACCCGGGAGCTTACAAGTATTATGAGGAGAAGGGACTCAAAGTTCCAGACAACATTAAGCCACCTAGCGGGTGAGACACTTGAATCGTAATTTTTTCTTTTTTTTACTGCTTCTCGCTCTTATTGGGTCAATCTTTCCAGTTAACTCTCTTGTTATAACTACCGTATCATCTTCCCATGCATACCTTTTGGGGCAGGTCTGGATGAGAATTGAATACAACCATAGTGTTGAGCATAGTGAAGTCATAGAGGTAATCGAGGTTAATTCAAGTGGCATGTTCGTACGGAAAATGCTCTGGAAAGACTTTGGGGCCGGTCTTCCAGAGGATATACAGGGGAGAGAGGGTGATTACTACTACAAAATCATAGACCAGCCCCTGGGAAAGAGTCTTGACTACTGGTTTATACCGTTTAATCGTCCTAAGATCGTTATTAATAACAGAACCGTTATCAGGCCCCCGACTCCCGGTTTAGTTAAGTTTCGAGTAGAAAAATGTCCTTTAATCCTCGTCTTGGTGGGGAGGTGTTAAGAATGGAAGAAAAACAGAACGTTGAGATTGAGAAATTGGAGGAAGTAATAAGCAGAACAAGAAAGCTCCCTCCAAAACTTGAAAAGGTTGTAACAATATCTGCAATTCTCATTGGTATATATGAGATATTGTTTATCTTTAACTTCAACGGTGCACTCTACAACATGCTCTCCAAGGTAGGGATAAGACTTAGTTTTCTGTTATACACCCTCCAGAGCCAACAGGGGGAGGCTTTTGTTCTGGCCATGATCCTTGTTATAGCGTATCTTCTCTACCCCTTTAGGAAATCAGAGCGGTTTAAGAAAGTGGGTCCCTTGGATTACCTCTTCATAGGGCTAAGCCTTTTAACAATGTTTTATTTGTTCTTTAGGTATCCTCAGTATGCAGAAACTGCATCGGTATATGAAAGGGACGTAATATTTGCGTTCCTAGCGATTTTGGTCGTCCTTGAAGCCACTCGGAGGGTTATTGGGTGGGTTCTTCCACTGGTTGTCATAGTTTTCCTTGGATATGCCCTCAACAACATAGGTTTCAATCTTAAGGTTTTCGCAGAGCATATGTATCTTGCCAGCGAGGGAATCTTTGCGACTCCTCTCTATGTCATGACGATCTACGTCTTTGCGTTCATCTTCTTCGGATCATTTTTGCTTAAGATAGGCATCAGTGACTACATAACCGAGTTTATGATAAGTCTCTTTGGATCTCGGCCAGGTGGTCCTGCTAAAGCTGCGGTAATAGCGAGTGGGTTAATGGGAACTGTGAGCGGTTCGAGTGTTGCCAACGTTTTAACTACTGGAACTTTTACGATACCCTTGATGAAAAAGGCTGGATATCCCCCTGAGATTGCGGGAGCAGTGGAACCTGTTGCATCGACAGGTGGTCAGTTAATGCCACCTATCATGGGAGCAGCGGCATTTATAATGGCGGAATTCTTGGGCATTCCTTACAACAAAATAATAATTGCCGCTGTAATTCCGGCGCTGGTATATTACTCTGGAGTTTACCTATTCATTGATAGGGAAACAAAAAGACTTGGCCTAAAAGGTATGCCAAAGGAGCAATTCAAACCCATTAGATACTTCCTGAGGAAGAGTTACATTCTACTGCCAATAGCTGTTATAACGGTAGCCCTCGTCTGGGGAATTCCTGCCCATATCGCAGCTATATCTTCTCTGGGAGTTGCCATCTGGGTTGCATGGATATCAAAAGATAACATTACCGGAAACGAGGCTCTCTACGTTGCAATAGCCCTAATAGGGACTTTTTTGATGTTTGCCGGCAAGGGATATCCTGTGCTCATTGCTCTATTTGGAATTTTGGTTGTGCTTGGGATATTAAAGAAGGGAGTTCAGTTTAACGAGAAATTCTACATAACAGCACTGTTCCTCCTATTTATAGCATTTAATCAGGCTATTGGAATGAGCAAGGAGAACTTACTGTTCCTGACTGGGATTTTTGGAATAATATTCTCACTTATAGTCGGCGCTATATCTAAAACACTCGATGGAAAAGCAATGTTCTCCGCAACTTATGAGTCAATGATCGAGGCTGGAAAAACGAGCACAGCAGTGATGCTTGCTGCAGCCAGTGCTGGCTTGATCCAGGGATCTCTGACAATAACAGGATTGGCCAACTCTCTTGGCTATCGGCTCGCTGGTCTAACCGGAGGAAACCTATGGCTATTGCTTGTAGTCACAATGGTGTTCAGTCTGATACTTGGAATGGGCGTTCCGACAACTGCGAACTACATCATTACTTCTCTTGTCATGGCACCTGCTATTTATCAAGCAGTTAGCTCTGTTTATCCCTATAACCAGCCTGTTCCGGGCTTTGCAACGGCAATAGCATTGCTTGCTGCACACTTCTTTGTATTCTACTTTGGAATCCTCGCAGACATTACTCCACCAGTAGCGCTGGCAAGCTATGCAGGTTCGGCCTTAGCAGGTGGTGACTTTTGGAAAACAGCTCTAAATGCCGTTCGTTATGCAATAGCTGGCTACATCGGGCCATATATATATTTCACGCACCCAGAGATGTTCCTTATAACAGTCAAGAATTGGCATCTTGGAACTGTCGGGCTAGTACTCTACGATCTTTTTGCTACAATTCTGGTGCTCTACATGTTATCAGCAGGCTTTACAGGGTGGCTTAAGGGACATCTCAAAATGTACTACAGGGTAGCATTGATAGTTGTTGCTCTAATAGCAGCGTCTCTCCACCCAATACCAGTTGCAGTGAGTCTTGGATTAGTTGGAATTGGACTGCTGGGAAAAGTCCAAGGATGAGCTATCCATTTGTCATGTTTTGAAGTATCTCTATGATTTCTTTATTTGCCTTTTCTATGGTTTTAACGGCACTTTGAGATGTTTTTTCTACAAGCCTCACCGCTATGAGAACCATTAAGAGTGCAAGGGCTATCATGAACATATACTCTATCGCAGCCTGAGCCGATCTCATTGTTCTCACCCCACGATAGTCTAGAGCTGGAATAAGATTATAACATTTTGGTGGAGAAAACAAAAGGAAGTTAATAAAGCATGACTTCAAAACCCAATTCACTGAGTAGATCGGCTAATTCTTCATGATCAACATATGCTAAAAGGTGGTGGTTTCCAAGGGTTCCGTCGAGAAACTCAGGAGCATCTTCAACCTTAAGTTTGACCTGAGTTCTGCATCTATTTTCCAAATGTTCATTTCCTTTAACTTCTGTATGAGCAACTACCGCTCTTCTGCCCCTAAGCTTAAACAGAGTTGCCGATCCCTTCGGGAACTCGACGTCAACGCCAACGCCGATGCCACTCTCGAAGTGGCTTCTCAGCCTATAGCGCCAGAGAAGTGGTGCAGTGCAGTGGGCGAGTATAACGTAGTTCTCCCCGAAGTCGGCCACGTTGCCCATGAAGGCTGGCTTGTCAAAGTATTTTCTGATGATGTACATCCCAAGGAGGGAGTTTAGCTCACCCTCGCAACCAGCTGGAATCCCCTCGGCGTTGAACATCGCCAAGGCCAGACACGGTGTTGCGTTGAGCTTTCCTATGAGGTCGAAGCAACCTATCGTGAATCCATCGAGCCTGTAGTCCCTCAGGATTTCCCTGATGGCAAGGTATATTCTTCCGGCCTTCGTTAGGGCCCCCTTCCCGGGCTCCTTTATCTCCTCCGCCCTCTCAAAAACGTTCTCAACAACCTTCCATCCGTCATCGTCGCTTGTCTTGTCATAATACTCGTAGAACTTCTTGAGACTAATCCTCGTGTAGGGGAGTTCGAACCTCTCGTTGACGAGCCAGGGGGAGATTCTACCTATTAATCCAAGCCTCGCACGGAGGAAGGGTTCCAGCGTTTCGAGGGAATCCTCGTAGGCCAGAAGTGCCGCTTTAAGTTCATCCATGTTCTTGACAAGGGTTGAAGGAACGAGTCTCTCGCGCAGGAATTCCCTGATTTCTATTCCAGCCGCTAATGAGTTGTTGAAAGGGTCTCCGAAGATAACGGTGGGCCTTCTGAAGACGAAGAACTCCTTAAGGAAACCCTCTGTTCCGCCGGTTAGGGGGTAGAGGACTATGGCATCAACCTCATTGAAGTTGAGCTCCCCCTTGGCCTCTTTAAAGTCTGCCTTTGAGCTCAGGGTAAAGCCTCCAACTACGTCGAAGTCTCTGGCAAGGGCAGTAAGGAAATCGGAGACCTTTTTCTCAAACGACTTCGGGTTTGCGAGTTCACTAACACCGAAGGCGACGCCAACCTTCATGCTTCCACCCAACTTTTTAAAGCTTCGGCCCTAAATAACCTTGTGGTGGCCGATGGTTCTAAGGTTCGTTCTCGACACGAGCATATTCGTAAACCCGGAAATTAGGAAGGACTTCGGGGATAATCCAACGGAAGCCATGAGGACCTTCCTCAGATACGCGGAGAAGCTCTTCGGCAAGGTGGAGTTCTACATGCCACCCGGAATATATAGGGAGGTCATGCACTTCGTTGACGAGGAGCTGAAGCCGGAGATAGAGCTCTACATCATCAAGAAGCCACCGAACCTACACGACCTCAAGATTCCGGCCTTCGTGGTTTACGAGCTGATAGACGACATAAGGCGAAGGGTTGATAAAGGCCTGAGGGTTGCCGAGAAGGCCGTCCGCGAGAGCGTAATTGAAACTGACAACGTGGACAAGGTAATCCAGAAGCTCAGGAGGAACTACCGCAAAGCCCTTCGCGAGGGGATAGTTGACAGCAAAGAGGACTTCGAGCTTATACTCCTCGCTAAAGAGCTCGACGCGACTATAGTCTCGGCGGATGTTGGAATTCTTACGTGGGCTCAGAAAATGGGAATTAAATGGATCGATGCTTCTACGTTCAGAGATGTCTTGGAAGGACTTGTCAAAAAACTGGCAGAGAAAAATTTATAAAGGCTCCGTCCATCGTATCAACGACGCCCCGGTGGCTCAGCCTGGTGGAGCGGCCGCTTGGTAAGCGGCAGGTCGCGGGTTCAAACCCCGCCCGGGGCTCCAAAATTGGAGTTTTATGTCTAGTTTGCAAGGAATACAGTCCAACTTTGATACTCTGTTTCGATTAATATCTCAATAACTTCTCTGTTTCCCCCATAGTCTATCTCTCTTACTGTTATCTTGTTGTTCACATGGCCTCGTACAACAGCCTTGTGGACTTCTCTCGGTAACTCTTCCGTGACTGGTATGATTACCTCTTCAACATATATTCCCACTAATCTTCCCCTTCGGAGAATAAACCCCTTAATAGGGAGTGTGTACTCAGTAATGTTCATCTCATATTGAGCATTCCTAACCTGCCCAACCCCAAGTGTCATCTTAATCACCCATGTGTAAGTTTCTTATTACATATTTGGTTCTCTTGCTTTAAAAACCTTTCTGAACAAAAATGGGTAGAAAAGGACAGTTAATAGTCTATCTCGCCCTTCTCTTTCAGCTCAAGGTACATCCTCCAGCTGAGGACGGGTTTCTTAGCCGCCAAAACGTCGTCAACTCTCCTGACAGCGGTGTTGTGGGGGGCGCTTTTCACAACCTCGGGACTGCTGTAGGCTTCCTCGCTTATCTTCTTCAGAGCTTCCACGTAGGCATCGAGCTCTTCCTTGCTGACAGTCTCGGTCGGTTCTATCATCAGAGCTTCATGAACAATCAGTGGGAAGTAAACTGTCGGCGCGTGCATTCCGAAGTCGAGCAATCTCTTCGCCACGTCCATTGCAGTAACCCCTGTTTCCCTCTTCATTGGCTCGGCCGAAAAGACTGTCTCATGCTTCCTGAGTTCCTTGCCAGGGAGTTCATAACCACGGGTTCCCAGCAGTTTTCTCGTCAGGTAGTTGGCGTTGAGAACCGCTATCTCGCTCGCGTTCTTCAGTCCCTCGCGTCCCATTATTTTGAGATAAGTTAAGGCCCTGACCATGACCGCAAAGTTGCCGTAGAGCTCCTTCACCTTTCCTATGCTCTTGGGCACGTTGTAATCCAGGTAATAGCGGTCGTTTTCTTCGTCATAGCTCACGAGCGGAACCGGCAGGTAGTCCTTCAGGAAGTCCTTTACTCCAACAGGCCCGCTTCCGGGCCCGCCGCCACCGTGTGGAGTCGAGAAGGTCTTGTGAAGGTTGAGGTGCACTATGTCGAATCCCATATCCCCGGGCCTGACCTTGCCGAGAACTGCATTGAGGTTCGCGCCGTCGTAGTAGAGCAGTCCTCCAGCCTTGTGGACTATCCTCGCTATCTTCACTATCTCGTCCTCAAAGATGCCGAGCGTGTTGGGGTTGGTAAGCATTAAGCCAGCTGTCCTCTCGCCCACGGCATTTTCGAGAGCTTCAAGGTCTATCGTTCCCTCTTCCGTTGAGGGAATCTCTATGACTTTAAAGCCCGCCATCGCTGCACTTGCCGGGTTCGTTCCGTGGGCTGAATCGGCCACGAGCATCTCGTCCCTCTGCGGTTCACCGTTATCGAGGTGGTAGGCGCGGATTATCGAAACGCCGGTAAATTCTCCGTTCGCTCCGGCCGCCGGCTGTAACGTAAAGCGGTCCATACCTGTTATCTCCTTCAGCCACTGCTCCAGCTCCCACATGATTTTGAGTGCTCCCTGGACGGTTCTTTCATCCTGATACGGGTGAATGTAGGCAACGCCGGGGTGTGAGGCTATCTCCTCGTTTATCTTGGGGTTGTACTTCATTGTGCACGAGCCGAGCGGATAAATGCCCGAATCAACGCCGTAGTTCATCTCGCTCAGCCTTGTGTAGTGCTTGACTATCTCCGGCTCGCTCAGCTCCGGAAGGTTGGGTCTGCTCTTCCTCCTCAGTTTCTCGGGAATTTCCACATTGACGTCTTCAATCGGCTTCGGCAGGGTGTAACCGATTCTCCCCTCGCGGGAGAGCTCGAAGATGAGCGGTTCGTCCCATTTAGCCTGACGGAACATTCAGGCCACCTCCTTGAGGGCCCTGATTAGAGCTTCAACCCATTCTTTCCTCGTCGTTTCGGTGGCCGAGAATAGCGCTGTCTCGCCGAGCTCCGGGAAGTGATTTCCTATGTAGTAGCCACCGTGGATTCCCCTCGCGAGAAGGGCTTCGTGTATCTCCCTGTAGGGCCTTTCGAAGCGAACAGGAACATCCTTGAAGTATAGCCCCTCGAATGGAACCTCGGCAACTTCGGAAAGGCGTTTCCTGAGGTAAGCCGTGTTCTTGAGGATTGTCTCACCGAGCTCCTTCAAGCCCTTCGGCCCGAGGCTCGCGAGATGTATGGCTGAAGCGACGGCCACTAGGGCCTCATTGGAGCAGATGTTCGAGGTGGCCTTGGCCCTTCTTATGTGCTGTTCCCTCGTCTGGAGCGTCATCACAAAGGCCCTTCTTCCCTCGGCATCTTTCGTCATTCCGATTATCCTTCCGGGCATCTGACGGATGAGCTTTTTGTCGTTCCTCACAGCAAAAACGCCGGCCCTCGGCCCGCCGAAGTTCATGGGGTTACCAAGGTAAGCGGCCTCGCCGACGGCTATGTCCGCTCCGAGTTCTCCGGGAGCTTCAAAAACCCCGAGCATTGTGGGGTCTGCCCCGACCACGAAGTACGCTCCGGCCTCGCGGGCAATCTCCCCTATCTCCCTTACGTTCTCCTCGACCAGTCCAAAGAAGTTGGCCATTTCAACGTAAACGCCGGCCGAGTTCTCAACGGCCTCCTTGAGCTTTTCCATGTCAAGCTTGCCTTCATCATCCCAGGGGACCTCGACTATCTCCAGATTCGCCCCCCGGGTGTAGGTCTCTATAACGGTTCTCTTCTCAGGGCTGAGTGCCTTCGGAATTACGAAGCGCTTCCTCTTACCCCTATGGAGTCTCACGGTCATCAGGGCCGCTTCGGCTATGGCAGTCCCCCAGTCGTACATCGAGGAGTTGACAACCGGCAGGCCGTAGAGTTCAGCCATCATGCTCTGGTATTCGAAAAGGGCCTGAAGCATGCCCTGACTTATCTCAGCCTGATAGGGGGTATAAGCTGTCAGGAACTCACTTCTCTCGATTATGTATTTGACGTGAGCGGGAATGTAGTGGAAGTATGTTCCCGCACCGAGGAAGCTGGGCATCTCAAGAACTGTTCTGTTCTTTGAGAGAACTTCGTTGAGCTCTAGGAAGACTTCATACTCGCTCTTTCCCTCGGGGAGGTCGAACTCCTTGACCATGCCCTCCGGAACGTCGGAGAAGAGCTCATCAATGGAACCGAACCCGATTTCCCTCAGCATCTCGTCCCTCTGGGCGAGGTTTGGAAGGTAATGCTTCCCCATGCCAATCACCTCGAAAGGTTAAGACGGTCGTTGAAAGTTGGATGGTTAGAATATATGCTTTGTGCTCAATTGTGGGCACGGCCTCGGAAGTGTGCAAAAAGGTATTGAAAGGTAAAAGAAAATCAGCCGGTAACGCCTACGTCTTCAAAGAACTTCTCCATAAGCCCCGCGACGAGTCTGATATCATACTGCATCGTCTGATATACCGCCCACTGGACTTTGGTATACGTCCTGCCGTCCAGGGTCTTGAAGTTACTGGGGGAATTGGGGTCGAAGTTTGCGTGAACAACTATGTTTCTGATGGACCAGCCGTCAACCGTGTCGTCCAGCCAGTCATCCTTGTCAACGTGGGTGTAGATGTAAACGGTGTCCCCCGGAACGGTAACTTCAGTGGGCCCTATAAGGTTAGGGTCTTGGGAGTACTTGGCTATGAGGTGGTGGTCCTTATCGTAGATTTCGACGTAGCCGAGAGTTTTTCCGTAGAAGTTCTGCATGTCAATGTCGAAGAAGACAAGGGTTATGGAGCTGGCTCCAAGGAACTGGAGCTTAAGAACACTCCAGTCACCCTTTTTGAGCTCCCTCGTCCAGAAGTAAGGACCTAAATGACCGAGGGGCCCCCAGAGGTTTATGTCTTTTCCTGTGGCATAGACCATATAGCGCCATGAGTTGTGGGCGGCGAGGTCCACGTAGGCCCACGCGACGCCATTGGACAGGCTCATGTGTCCGTTTTCGTGAGGCCCGCGGTATATGTCCTCTCCCTGAATGAACTTCTTTTTCTCCTCGGGAATCTGCCACCACTTTATGGGGGTCAGGTTAAGGGGAACCCTTCCGTTCAGCATATCGTCGGCAACCGTGGGGGAGACGTTGTTTTCAACGAAATCATGGGCGTCCTCGGCGTATTTGAACTCCTCGAGAACCTCAAACAGGTGGGGAGTGTTGTGGGCTATAATCATCGATGCGTCCTCAAGTATGTGCACCGTCCTGCCAAGGTACAGCATGGCCCCACTGTAGTTGCCTTCTTTCCAGAGTTGCACTGCCTTCTCATAGAGCTCTTGAGCCTTGTCCGCGGCGGAAACATCGTGTCCAGTCGCTATATCAGTGATAAATAGCCCTGCGTGGTCCATCGGGTCTATAAAATGATACTGACTCTCAAGGGTGTACGTCTTGCCCCCGATTGTTACGCTCCCGCCTCTCCAGTCCTCGTCATAGGCACCGTAGAGAAGCTGGTTTTGGTATTTCATCAGGATTTCACCGAGTTTGGGGTTATCCTGATAGACGGCCTTTATTGCCATGTAGGTAAGCCTCTGGTGAACGTTCATTTTGTCGTTCAGACTAGGTCCGTTGGTCGGCCATGCTACTGCGTATGTGCTTGAAAAAAGAACAAAAACAACCACCATGATTGTAGCAATCACTTTTTTCATTTTAACACCCCCTTGGCAGGGATGTTGTTAATGATACCCGGATAAAAATTTTTTGAGTGACAATAGTTACGATGGTTGGAAAACAATTGAACAAACTTTAATTCAACTTCCCAAGACTATTCCCAGGGGACAAAAGTTTAAAGCACCCTAATGTCTCGGGCAAAAGGGGATGGACGATGATAATAGCATTTGATTTCGACGGAACACTCGTTGACAGTTATTCCTGCATTGAGGAGGCCTTCCTTCGAGCGCTTGAAAAGCGTTATCGCTGGCTTCCCGGAAAAAAGCTCTGGGCGAAGTTGCTAACAAAAATCGAGCTCCAGTTCGAGAGGCCGAGCTTAGGGGGACACAAGAAGACCCATAAGCCTCCTTTTTTCCTGAGGACTAAGTTTTTCGAGACCTGGTTCATCGAGAGGGCAAAGCTGAGTAAGCCGATAGACGATTCACCGGAACTGCTCAAAAAACTCAAGGAGGAAGGACACACCGTTATTTCTTTCTCGGCCGAGGACTTCATAGATGGCATGAAGGTTAAAAGGCTCAAGATGGCAGGCCTGTACGACCTCTTCGATGACGTTATCGTCTTCGGTCGTGAAATGACGCTCGATGAGGCCTTCCGGCTCGTTAGGGAAAAATATGGAAACGAGACCTTTATCTGGGTGGACGACAAGCCCTGGCGCTTCATCGGCAGGGGCGATGAGAAAACCGAGTTCGTGTGGTACTACTTCCCCTTCACGGCCAGGTTCGTTGAAAAGAACCGTGAAAAACTTGCCCTAATTCCACACCTTCACGTCATAAGGGACCTCTGGAGTCTATTCGATGTGATTGAGAATGTGAAAAAGAGAAAACATCCAGAAGGATAAAATATTTTTAGGATGTTTTCCAATTACCCTTGGAGGATGCCCATGAAAAATCCCCTAAAGAGCAGGGTTGTGATACTGTCACTGGTTGCGTTCACTGCAATACTAGTCCTCTCTATTGGCCCTTGGTGGAAGGACTTAATGGGTAGCGTGAATTCTCAACCGCCAAACGTTACGGCAATATACCTTGGGGTTTCTCCACCTGCGGGTGAGTGGCAGTTCATCGTTGGGGACAGACTCCTCAGTGACTGTTCCGTTGCCTATGTCTACAACTTCACCCCGACTGGTATTCTCACGATTTACGAAATTGACGAAGGGACATTAAGGGCCCTGGGCTTCGAGGCGAACACAACCCGTTGCACGGACAACCTTGAATACGGCTATGTGGCTGTAAACATAAGCCAGAAAATTGATTCCCTCTCGATAGTCGTCTGGATCAGTAAGAGCTCCTCAAACGGCCAGGACGTTTACTTTGTGGAGCTCGGTAGCTGGAGGTTCGTCAACGGTTCCTACATCGGCTACATAGCTCCGCCCATGGACAAGAACTACATGCTCCTTAACCTCAGCGCAGTTAGGAGAATGGTAAATGAAACCGGAATCCACTACATCAATCGCCGCTGAGATACTCAAGGGTGTCCTCCACGAACTCGTTCCAGTCCTCTTCGCTTACCTCTTCAAGCCTTACGCTGAATTCCTTTCCGAGGTTCCACCTGACGGCAATTTTTCCTTTGTCCGTCTCCGCTATGACCAGCCCAAAGGGTGCATCGCCCATCCAGTGGTGCTTTGAGAACTCGATTGTGAAACCCCTCTTCTTGAGCTCCTCAAGGATTAGCTCGTAGGTCTTTGCCGGGCCGTAGGAACTCCTGGCGAACCCAATATAGGCCATTTTTACTCACCATTGTTACCTTACTGGTCGGATTTAAAACCTTTTCGGTTCCCCTAACAAAGCTTAAAAAGACTTCATCGAACTTAATCTTATGAAGCCCGAGCCACTTCCGGAGAAGGCATTAAAACTGGGAAAAAACCTGATAATAGCTGATCTGCACCTCGGTTACGAAGTTGCCATGGCCAAGGAGGGTTTTTATCTTCCCCGGGTATTTCACGAAGTTGTTGGAAATCTGAAAGACCTTATAGAGCGCGAGAGACCAAAAAGACTTATCATAAACGGCGACTTAAAACACTCCTTTATCCCTGAGTGGCGAGAGAGAGCTGAGTTGAAGGCCTTTTTTGACGAGATAGGCAATCTGGTTGGAGAGATAGTTCTCGTCAGGGGCAATCACGACGTTGGAATTCTTTGGCTTAGAGAGCTTGGCGTGGAGATAGTTGATGAGCTCGAAATCTCTGGTTGGAAGCTCGTTCATGGTCACAAACCGGTTGAGGGTGAGCGCTTTATAATCGGTCATGAGCATCCCGCTATAAGGCTCCGCGACGAAGTTGGTGCCATCCTCAAGGTTCCGGCGTTTCTCTTTGGCGAAAGGCTTATCGTTCTTCCCGCCTTCAGTCCCTGGGCGTATGGAAACGATGTCCTCAGGGAGGTTGTTTCTCCCTTTCTGAGATTTTATCGGGAGGACTTTAGAGTGGTCGTTCCTGTTGAAGGAGAACTTCTCGATTTTGGCAGGCTTTCCCGTCTCCGGGAGGTTTTAAAGAGGCTTTAGCGAAAGGTTTAAACCTCTCGTGGGTTACTTTTGTGGGTGATAGCGATGAACGTGCTGACGGCTCTGATATTCTTTGCATACGCTCCGGCCCTCGCGATACTCTGGTATTTCTATCACAAGGACAGATACGAGCCAGAACCCAAGAGATACGTCATAGCAACGTTCCTTCTGGGTGCCACCCTCTCGGTGGGCATTGCCTATATCGTCGAAAGCGTTTTGACTGTCGGAGGCCTGATACAACCAATACTTCCAACCACGGCTTTCTATGTTGCCTTGGTTGCGGGGCTTGTTGAAGAGCCGGCAAAGGCCCTTGCTGTTAGATTTCCCTACAAAGCCGGTCAGATGGATGGCATAATGGACGGCTTGGTTTACGGCGTCGCGGCGGGTCTCGGCTTTGCGGCTACCGAGAACTTCCTCTACGGCCTAGGTTGGGGCGTGGCCGTAACACTCACAAGGGCTTTCCTCACGCCCTTTGCCCATGGAACGTGGACGGCCATAATCGGTGTTGGTTACGGTCTCAAGGCTGAGGGGAAAGTTGAGTCCCTCTCTCAGTTTTACGCCCTCGCGATTTTCCTCCACTTCATATGGGACTACTTCGCGTTCCTGAGTGCAACGGTTCCGGCTTATAACATAATGCTCATATTCCTGCTCTTAGTTAACCTGTCAATCCTGCGCTACTTCCTAATCCTTGGCGAGGAGGAGGACAGGCAGAGGTTCTGGTATTACCTCGTCAGGAGGGGTTGGCGATGAAGGACATAAAAAAGCTCGAGGAGGCCCTCTTTGAGGCTCGACCCTACGTGGAGTACTGGGACAGGCTGGAAAAACTCGTAAAGGAACTCTGGGAGGAATCGGAGAACGAAGAAGAGTTCATTGAGCGTTTAAAGGAGGAACTCCAGCGGGCGGAAGAGCCCTTTAAAACAGACCTGAGGATTTTCCTTCAGAAGTTTGAAGCCATTGAAGGCTGACCTTTGGTTTATATCCTGTGGTGTATTTGTTCTTCTTGTCAGGTTTTTATGGTTTTACGAGGGGATTATTTCTAACATACTTTTGTTTAAGCTTTCCTAATTCGAAAAGTATTTAAGGAAGATGCATCCTCCCCTCGTGAAAACGACTGGAGGTAGTAGCATGAAGAAGATCCTCCTATCGGCTGTTGTCGCTCTACTGGTCGTATTTGCCGCGGGATGTGTGGGCAAAAGCACGGGTTTGACTGAGGAGAAGGTCATCCATGCTATCAAGAACATAAAAACTGCCCACTACGATGAGAACTTCACAATGGCCATGGACTTTACCCTGCCTGAGGAGAACACGACCGTTAACCTGACCATGAACCTGAGAATCACCGCAATGTTGGACAGGGTCAACAAAAGGGCTCTGGGGAATTACACCGGTTGGGCCTATTACAATGGCCTGAACATATCGTTCAACTGGCCCGTTTACATTGAGGGCAACGATACCTATTTCCAAGTAAACCACAGGTGGTACAATGCGACCGACAAACAGGAAAGCGGTTCAGGTTCCTACAACCTCGACGCCATTCGCTCCCTGCTCAACTCGACAAACGTGACTATTCTACCAATTGCTGACGGATATCAGTTCAAACTTAACCTCAGTTTTGAACAGTTTGTCAATGCAACGGGAAGAACTTATGCTCTCGACAAGCTCTTCAGGCTCAATGGAAGTGTCAAAACAAACGAAGGCTGGGTGCTCGTGAAACTCAAAAACGATGGAACACCCTATTACATTGAAACATACTTTGACCTCACACTCCTGATTCCAGACCCCATCACTAAGGAGAGCGTGCCGGTTCACCTCCGCGTCCATGACAGAGAAGCGCTGACAAAGATAAACGAGCCGGTTATAATAAAAAGGCCAGAGGGCATTGAGAATGCCCCACCTTTCAACGGTCTTTGGGGCTAAGCCCCTCTCGTTGCAACTATTTTTATCCCTTCCCACTCGGCAACGACGTCCCCAATTTTTACGGGGGCCTTTAATTTTAGGTTTGCCAGGAATTTCATAAGCTTGGGTATCTTTTCTTTCGGGACAGGTTCGGCAGTTTTGACGCTCACCGTTGGAAGGGCACCGCCTTCAACAGGAACAACGCTCATCACTACCCGCTTGGGGTTTGTAACCTCCTGTATTGCCCATTCCTTTCCTCTGGGGCATGTACAACCCCTGACATCCTTAATCTTCCCGTTCTCAACTTCGACTTCGATAGCACAGCCGAGTGGGCAGACTATACAGGTGAAGCGATAAATCATGCCTTCACCACCTCCACGGTGAGCCTCTCTGCCTTCCTGATTTCCTCTGCTTTGAGCCTTATCCTGAGCATCTCAGCGGGCTTAACCACGGGAAGCCTTATCCTCTTGTCTACCTCTGGAATCCTGAGCTCAACGTTTTCCATTGGCCTTGTAACGCGGAGGTATAGGTAAACGTCCCTTTCTCCGCTCAGGTAGTGGGGAACGATGAGCCTAACGTTTTCTCCTCTCTCAACCTTAATCCACTTTCTGCTCTCGATTCCACCGTTTTCAATGAACTCTTTGGCTCCCTCCGCTGCAAGTCCCCCCTGCTCTGCCACATAATCAACGAGGTCGTTTATGAGGAGCGAGTTTCCAGCAACGAAAATTCCGGGAATGCTCGTCTCAAGCCTGTCGTTGACAACAGGCCCACCGGTTGCTGGGTCAATTTCAACCCCAATCTTCTTCAGCTTCTTCACCGCTGGAACGAGGCCCGCTGAGACAACCAGGGTATCGGCCTCAATCCAGAACTCTTCGCCCGTCTCGTTGAGGTTCTCGTCAACCTTAACGACCTTAACCTTCTCGACCCTTCCCCTTCCGCGAACTTCCACGACCTTGTGGCTTAGGTAGAGGGGAATGTTGAAATCTCTGAGAATCATGACGTTTCTCGCCAGCCCACCGGGATACGGCATAAGCTCCACAACGGCTTTTACCTTCGCTCCCTCAAGGGCAAAGCGCCGGGCCATTATCAGGCCAACATCGCCAGAACCGACGATGACGACTTCTCTCCCCGGCATTATCCCATAAATGTCCATGAGCGTTTGGGCCTCTCCTGCCGTGTAAATCCCGGCAACCCTGTCACCTACTATTCCGATTTCGAAGGCGTGCCTCTCTCTCGCTCCGGCGGCATAGATGATGGCCTTCGTCCAGACCTGATATGCACCGCTCGGAGAGGTGAAAAACACAACTTTTTCAAGGTCGGAGTAGTTTCTGATTTCAAGGACTCTGGCCGAAGTTCTGTACTCAACACCCAACTCGACGAGCCTCTTGGCAAGGCGCGAGGCGAACTCAGGCCCCGTCAGCTCTTCTCTGTAGTAGTGGAGTCCAAAGCCGGGGTGAATGCACTGTGGCAGAATACCGCCAAGGTAGTCGTTTTCATCTAGTAAGAGAACGTTTAAACCGAGTTCCTTGGCCTTTATTGCCGCGGCCATTCCCGCGGGCCCACCACCTATGACAACGACGTCGTACCTGAGGGCCGGGATATTCGGGAACATCATGCACCATCCCCCCTGAGCAGAACCTTGACGTCTCCTATCCCAATCTCGCTTCCCCTGCCCTTCAGCGTGACCTTCCAGGGCTCGACGCCGTACTCTTTGGCTAAAAGCTGGACTATTTTCGGCCTGCAGAAGCTTCCCTGACAGGTTCCGGTTGTAGCTTTC
>NZ_JALVAO010000040.1 GCF_027011145.1 Thermococcus sp.
CGAAGTGAATTCTGCCCTTGACTTCAACGGCGAAGCGGTCGCCCATCCTCTGTATCTTCGGCTCGCTTCCGTCTCTACCGAGAATGAACTTGACGCCGAGCTTTTCGGAGCGCCTCTTGAGGTAGGCAAAGTCGAAGTTGTCGCCGTTGTATGTTATGAGGACATCCGGGTCCTTCTCCTTGACGACCTTGAGAAAACGCTTTATCATCTCCTTCTCCGTTGAAACTACGTCAACGTAGGGCAGGTCAACCTTTTTCCAGGTTATAACCCTCGCTCCCTCTTCGTCGGCGTAGCTTATCATCAGAATTGGCCCCTCTGCAAACTCCTCACCTTCGTGGTAGAGCGTCTCGATGTCGAAGGCGAGCATTTTAAGCTCCTCATCGCCCTCCATCGGGATTAAGCCCTTGTCAATGAGGTAGCGCTTGGCAAAGGGAATGTCGTACTCGTAGATGTCTATGACAGCTGGATGCTCCCTTATCTTGTCCCTGATTGCCGGAACGTCCTGGGGGTGAGTAAAATAGAGCTTCCACACCTCTATCGGCCTGCCGAGGAACTTCCTCTTAACCTTCTCGGCGCGCTTTACCTTGACTACCGTTCCGTGCCTCTTGGCGATTATCTTTTTGACTTCCTCAATCGCTGAATCGTCTTTTAGGAGCGCGTAGAAGTAGGGCTCAAAGTTTCTGTCGTACTCGATTTTAAACTCGCCGTTCTCCTTTTTGAATATCCTTATGACCGGCCTCCCACCTTCTGTGATGTAATCAGTGTCGAGAATCATTAACTTACACCCGAAAATTTTTGTGAGTATATCCTAATAAACCTCACCACCACCTTTTTAAACTTCCCAGCAAAGGGCCGAGCATGGAGCTGTTTTATAGGATAAGCTTTCAGGAGGTAGTTGCGGACGCTTTAAGCTTAGTTGAGGAGCGTGAGCTCTCTTCCAAGCACGCCCTCGAGAGGGTCTTCAGGAAAGTGGCAGGAAGGGACCGTGAAAAGGCGCGCGGTTTGGCCCACGCTTACGTCTTCGAGATTGAGAAGTGGCGCGCTAAAATAGACTTCATAATCAACTCGGTTTTGAAGGGCTCAACGATTGAAGATTTGGACCCCTATCTGGCGAACCTCCTTCGTATAGGGACGTTTGAGATACACTTCCGGAAGGTTCCGCCAGCGATAGCGACAGACTCTATAATCCGTGTCGTCAAGGAGCGCTTTGACTTCAGCAGGGCAAAATTTGTAAACGCTCTGATGCACTCTATAGAGAAGTTCGACGTCGAGAAAGCGTTGAAAAGGCTGAAAGAGAAGGACAGAATAGCGTGGTTGAGCGTTCGCTTCTCCCACCCGCGCTGGTATGTTGAATACGTCATAGACTTGCTCGGCTACGACGAGGCCGTTCGCTTGCTCCTCAGCAACAACAGACCCCAGCGCTACTACGTCAGGGCCAACACGCTGAAGACTGACGTTGATTCTCTCAGAGATTACCTTGAGGAGAATGGCGTTAGAACTGCTCTGACTCCGGTTCCCGACGTTTTGAAAGTCCTCGAATACAAGACTCCTGTCACGAGGCTTGACTGGTACAAAGAAGGGAAGTTCGTGATTCAGGATTTGGCTAGTGCCTACGTCGCCCACGTCTTGAATCCGGAGCCGGGCGAGAGGGTTCTTGACCTAGCGGCCGCGCCGGGGAGTAAAACCTTCCACGCCGCGGCGCTTATGGAGAACAGGGGCGAAATAGTGGCGGTTGATTATTCCTACGACCGCTTAATGAGAATGAAGGAGAAAATGAAACTTCTGGGAATCAAAAACGTCAGGCTCGTTCATGCGGACGGCCAGAGCTTCAAAGATAAAGCCAAATTCGACAGAATAATCCTTGATGCGCCGTGTTCAAGCTCCGGGACTTACAGGCAGTTTCCGGAGGTAAAGTGGCGCTTTGATGAAAAAAAGATTAAGCGCATCATAAGCGTCCAGAGGAATATGCTCAAAAACGCGTACGAGAATCTCCGCGAGGATGGCGAGATGACATACTCGACGTGCTCGATTAGAGTTGATGAAGACGAAGAAAACGTCCTCTTCGCCGTTGAACGGGTCGGGCTGGAGCTGATAAAGGAGAGCTTCAGCTGGGGGGATAGAGGCTTTCTCGAAATAGGGGATAAGGTCTTCCGTGCTTGGACCCACAGACACGACTGCAACGGGTTTTTCATAGCGAAGATGAGGAAAAGGTAACCTTAGGCTTTAACAGTCTCAGTTTGGGAAAATACTTTTAACCAAAAAAGCAATAATAACACGGGTGATAATGAATGAACGACACTATCCGAGGTGTGGTGTATTCGACACTGCTTTCGGCAGTTATGTTGATGTATTTCCTGAGGGAATTAAAGGCCTCAACGGTCCAAGCGATAGGGCTATCAACAGTTGTATTTGTTGTGTTTTTAGCAGTCTGGCTCGCGAGAAAGGAAACGACGAACAAAACTAAAAGGGCCATTGCTTTAATCGGCCTAATAGCCATCCTTTCCCTAGCTCTAGTGCCTATCAGCGTTCCCTTCGCCATTAACACGTTCATCACCTTTACTGCAGGTGCATTTGCCCTGATTTACAGGGATGAACTTCTAAAGGGAATGCCGGCATTTATGTACGGATGGATCGGTGCGGGCATTGGCTTCATACTGGCCATAATTGTTGTTCCCAGAGTGGTTGCTGGGGACGTTGAGAGGGCCTTCGCGTTGGTGGGGCTTATGATCGTTTCAATGGTCGTTTTTCTGTTTCTGGGAAGGAAGCTCCACTACAGGCCCTTCAACAGGTATCCCAGCTACTAGATATTCTCTCATTCTTTTGATTTAACGGGTCAAAAACAGCGTAAAGGGTCATCAGGTAGTACAACGCCGTGTAGGCCACGGCTTCTCTTCTCCATACTTTTCAATCATTTTTGCACTCAGCTCACGCTGTTGAAGAGCTAGGGATTTAATTATTTAAGGGAAGACATTTTCGAGACTATCACTTACTATCGTTGCCTGTTCCAGTAATTGAACCAACCGTTTGGAAATGGAAAGGGTTAAAACCCTCCCCTCCAATTTTCACACATGGAGAGTGTGGCATCTAACTTTGACGAAGTCTTCGCCCTGGCTAATCTTTTCAGAGCTGGCTACTTTTCAAAAAAACCAAGAAAGAGGAAGCTAAAAGGCTCATGGAGGGAACTGCGTGAATACATCGAAGAGTACAGGGACGTTTCTGGACAGTAGCATCATAATCAATGCTATAGTCGAGACTGAGCTCACCAAGTTTACCGACAGAGTCTTTGAGCGGTTTCCCCTTATAACGTCTGAAACTGTCATAGACGAAAGTGTTTACGTAATAATTCGCAAGCTGTTCGCCGAAATGGGAGTCAAAAATCGCTTCGATGTCAAAAGAAAACTTCAAACTCCCGAGGGTGAGGAAATTATTGAAGAGGCGATAACACTCGTTACGGAGCTTATCGAGGAAAGGAATGTGGCAATAGTCAGGGATGCGGACATATACTTAACGCTCGCAACCATGAAGAAGTATTCGCTCCTTCCTCATGATGCTAAGATAATAGCCACGATGCTTCAAAACGGAATTAGGGAACTGGCAACATTCGATGAGGATTATAAAGTGGTCCAGGGAATTGTTTTGCTCCCCAGAGAATACTGGGAAAAGAAGAAAGATTAAACCAACGGCTTCCTCCTAACGGGGCCCCTTGGGTACTCCTCCTCGAATATCTCCGCTGTGAAGCGGTAGACCTTCGTGTCGGGGTCAAGCCAGCAGTCGGGTGGAAGGCCGGCCTTCCAGCAGGTCTGCGATAAAAACTCCTCCTCGTCCCAGCCCCACTCGATGGGCACCTGCGGGAGCAGTAGCCCGGAGTAAATGCCTTTCTCGATTATCAGCCCGTCCCTGCCGACCTTTATCTTCTTGGGCCTCTCCTCCGGCGGACCTTCGATAGGTTCTGGAGGCGTTAAAACGCTCACCTCGACGACGATATCGTCAAGCTCGCTCTCCCTCACCGGAGGAAAGCGCGGATCATCTACAGCCGCGTAGATTGCCGCCTTTATGGTAGCCTCGACCAACGGGTAAATCGGGAGCGGGAAGCCTATGCAACCCCTCAGGGCCATCTGCGGGGGAACGTTGTGCCTGTTGAGCGTTACGAAGACGCCCATCTTCTCCCATAGCTCCGGGGGGGTGTCTTCTGGTGGTTTTATCACCCTTCCGTACCTCACGTATTCCTCAACGGCTTTTCTCGCGAGCCTGACGAGGAACTCGCCCCACTCGTCCTTTATTCGGTACATCTTTCCTCACCCTTTAAAATTACCTCACGTTAGTTTATTAACCTATCGCAACCCTTAAATTACTGCCGATAGAGATTAAAGCGGGTGTCGAAGGTGGTCATCGTTGAGTTCGTGGTTGTGCCCCTCGGGGAGAAGAGTCTCAGCAGGTACGTTGCGGAGGTGATAAAGCTTTTAGAGAGGAAGGGCGTTAAATACCAGTTGACACCCATGGCTACAATCATCGAGACCGAGACTGTAAGAGAGGCCCTTCAGATAATCGAAGAGGCGCACGAGCTCATGTTTAAACTCGGCGCCGAGAGGGTTTCAACCACAATCAGGATTGACGACCGCAGGGACAAGGAAAGGCACATGGAGGACAAGGTAAAATCCGTGATGGAAAAGGTCAGGGGTGGTTGAGATTAGGGTTCTCGTTCTGGCTATTGACCGAGACGACGACTTCGGGAAGAAGGCGGGCGTTAAGGGGCCGGTCATCGGGCGAGAGGTCTGTATAGACGCAGCCTTAAAGCTCAGCCTGGCAGATCCGGAAGACAGCGATGCCAACGTTGTTTACGCCGCCGTTAAGCTCGCCGATGAGCTCAAAGAAAAGGGGGAGTTCGACGAAGTTGAAGTTGCGATAATAACCGGTCACCCGAAGGTTGGGCTAAAGAGCGATATGGAGCTGGCAAGGCAACTTGAGGAAGTCCTCAAGGTCTTCCCGGCTGATGGCGTCATTCCCGTAACTGACGGCGCCGAGGACGAGCAGATTTTCCCGATAATAACTTCCAGGGTGCCGATAATAACATCTCATCGCGTTGTGGTCAAGCAGAGCCCGGGTATAGAAACCACGTGGTACATCATAGTGAAGTACCTTAAGGAAATTCTGAGCGACCCGGAGGTCGCGAGGGTTGTCTTTGGAATCCCCGGTTTGATGGCGTTGCTCTATGGAATAGCCAAACTTGTTGGTGTCTGGTATCCCGAGAGCGAGAAGATAGTCTCAACGGTAATATGGGGAACCGTTCTCCTCATAATCGGTGGAATCTTCTTCGCCAAGGGCTTTAACTTCAGTCTGGGTAGTGTGGTATCCTCCCTGCGGAAGGCAGTAGTTGAGCAGTTCGTTGTGGTTCTGTCTTTCGTTGCCGGAATCCTTATAATAATAAGTGGGGCAATTAACGCCTATCTCAACCTCGAAAGCTACTCCCTGAAACTGATAGGTAGTTACCCCGGGACGTCTTTACTTGCAACCCTGATTTATCTTAATGCACTGTCAGCTTCCATCGCCTTGGGAATAGCCGTCATGATGGCCGGAAGGGTAATCCAGGCTTACCTCAAGAGGGACCACCACATCTGGTACTATGCCTCTGCCCTTCTCATGACCCCCGCTTTGTGGGTGACGATTGACCTAACTACCCGGTATGCTTTAGCTATACTCACGATTTCTGATATCGATGTCTTCCAGAAGTTGCTCTTTGCTATATTTGATGTTGCCCTTGCAGTCGTGATTGGTGTCTATCTCAGGGGAAAAGTTAGAGGGTGGGTAAAAGTTGAAACTGGAGGAAGCGATACGAAAATACGAACTAAGGCGTGAAGAAGGCCTAAGACGGGCCGAAAAGCTCAGAAAAAAATACAACAAGTGGCTTGAAAAGAAGAAACGGGAACTTTTGAAGGCCCTTGAAAGGCTTGAAAGGGCCCGACCTCCAAAGAAAGTCGATGAGAGGTTGCTCCAGATTGTTGAGGCCGATAGGAGAAACTATGTAAGCGCGATGAGACACGCCTTGGAAGGCATTCGAACAATGGAGGAACTTGGAAAACGGCTCTCGGACCTCTCAAAGATTCATCTTGACTATGGGAAGCACGTCATGATTCTCTTCGAGAAGGAGGTATACGCCATAAACTCTATCCTAAAGGAGCTCAGTGAAGGTTATTCAGAGTTCATGAAGCAACTCGTGAAGGTCCTTCCCCCCGAAATAGAGGTCTCTACAAAGCTGGAAGAGTTAAAAAGAACCCATGAGGAGTTCGTTGAGAAAAAGAAAAGGCTGATTGAACTTGCAGGGCGAGTCGAGGGGGAGAGGAAGAAAGTGGAAGAAGTTCTGTCATCAAAGGAATTCCGCGATATTGAGAAGGAAATCAACGCTGTTTCGGGAAGAATTCGCTCCATAGAACTTGAACTCCGCTCGAAGGTTTCAAAGCTCCAGAAGCCCCTCAAAAGAATGAGGCTCGGAGGAATAGCCGATGAAATCGCCAGGGACAGCGGGGTTGCTCTCGAAAAGCCTGATGAGTTCATTTCGCTCCTCAAGTCTGTATACCCCCGTCTCGACGGAAAGGCCAGAAAATCCGCGGAGTGGTTGCTTGCCAATTTTGAATCGGAGCTTTTGGAGATAAGCAAACTCAAGAGAGAGCTTGTTGAGCTTGAGGAACGGAAAAAGAATGTAGTTGAGAGTATTAAACCCGTTCGTGAAGAACTCGGCTCTTTGGAGAGGGAACTCGCCGTGATTTCCGAGGAACTTCATAAGCTCGAAAAGAAGCTCTCAAAAATTGAGAAAGAGCTCGAAGGTGAGTTGAACAAGCTGGAAGAATACCTCGGCGAGAGAATCGAACGGTAGTCTTATAAGTTAGGCTTTCCTAATTATTTAGGGTGGTGAGGGATGTTCAGGGTGGATAGGCTACGCTTCGGAACGGCAGGAATACCGCTGTCAACCCCTAAGCGCTCAACGATAGACGGTATAATCCACGTCAGGAACCTTGGTCTGGATGCCATGGAGCTTGAGTTCGTCCGCGGGGTCAACATCAAACCCGAGCTGGCGAAGAAGATAAAGTACACCGCCAAAAAGCACGACGTTCTTCTAACGGCTCACGCGCCCTATTACATCAACCTCAATGCGAGCGAGAAAGCCAAAGTTGAAGCAAGCAAGAGGAGGATAATCCAGAGCGCCGAGAGGCTTCACCAGGCCGGTGGCTGGAGCGTCGTTTTCCACGCCGGTTATTACCTCAAGCAACCGAAGGAGAGCGTTTATCAGAGAATCCTTGAGGCCCTGAAGGACGTGCAGAGGGAACTGATGGACAAAGGTGTTAAGGTATGGCTCAGGCCGGAACTCACGGGAAAGCCGACCCAGTTCGGCGAGCTGAGGGAGATAGTAAAGCTGAGCGAAGAACTGGAGATGGTTCTCCCCGCCATAGACTTCGCCCACGCCCATGCGAGAAACAAAGGAAAGTGCAACTCCGTCGAGGAATGGCGCGAGATGCTGGCGTTCATTGAGGACAGGCTCGGTAGGGAAGCCCTCGACAACATGCACATCCACATGTCCGGTATAGAGTACACTGAGAAGGGCGAGAAAAGACACCTACCCCTCAGGGAGAGTGACATGAGGTGGGAGGACTTACTCCGCGTTCTGAAGGAGTTTAGGGTAAAAGGCGTCGTCATAAGCGAGAGTCCCAACATTGAGGAAGATGCACTGCTCATGAAAAGGAAATACGAGGAGATAAAGGTCTAATCAGGCTCTCTCAACTACTCCGTGCTTTTCCAAAATTTCGAGGACCTCCTCAACCGGCAGGGCGTATCTGACATGACCGTTGCCCTCCATCGTCTTCGCCTGCAACAATGCGTTGATTATCGCTTCCTCGGTTGCTTCTGCGGTTGCTCTAAAGAGCCTGCTCAGTGCGTTGTCCGGGAGGAAGCTTACCATTTCTGGTTCTTTTCCAAATGGAACGCTCTGGGCTGTTGAGAACGCTAAAACGACGTCCCCGCTCCCGTGGTATGCGTAGCCACCGGTTCTTGCCAGGCCGATAACCGCTCTCTTCGCGAGCCTCTTCAACTGCCGGGCCGTCAGGGGGGCATCTGTGGCCACCACCATTGATATGCTCCCCCTTCCAGAGGTGCCCCTTCCCGGGTAGTCCTTCAGGTAGAGGCCAACGGGAATTCCGGCAATTGTTAAATCCTCCCTCCTACCGAAGTTTGCCAGAACGAGTGATGCAACTCTGTATTCCTCACCGCCAATCTCGACGACCCTCGACGAAGAGCCTATCCCGCCCTTGAACTCGAAGGCGCTCATTCCAGTGCCAGCCCCAACGGAGCCCTCCTTGAAGTCCAGTCTGGCATTTTTGAGGGCCTCAAAGTAATGCTCCTCCCTAACGGCCATCTTCCGGACGTTGTTGAGATAAGAGTCGTTGCACTCCATAACGACCGGAGAGACGCTCTTCAAATCTTGATTGAGTTCAACCATGTGCTTAACCACCGCACTAGCAACGATATAGACGCTCAGCGTGTTTGTCAGAGCTATTGGCGTCTCGATGTAGCCGAGTTCCTCAACCTGAATGAAGCCTATCGGTTTTGAGAAGCCGTTCATGACGAAGGTTGCCGAGAAAAGCCTCTCCCTGTAGGGGTTCTTTACAGGCGGAAGGAGAACGGTAACGCCCGTCCTTACGTCGTTATCCTCTATTAGCGTTGCGTGACCGACCTTAACGCCTAAATCCGCCATGGAGTTCCTTTTCCCGTGCTCGTAGAGGCCGATTTTTATTCCCAGCTCGGGGGCCTTCATGGTACCCACCCAGTTTACCTTGGAAAAGAAGATTTAACAAACTTGTCCAATCAACGCTTATAAAGATGCAAAACCGAGTTGTGACCATGAAACTCAGGACTGGTTGCCTCATCGCGGTTCCCTCCCTTGCCTTCCTCCTGATTTTCTTCTACCTGCCCCTAGCCGATATCCTACGGCTGGGCCTCTGGGAAGACGGCCCGACGTTACGGTTTATCTCATCCGTTTTGAGCAACTCCTACCACCGCTGGGTTATCCTCTTCACAATCGGTCAGGCCGTGGCGTCGACCATTTTGACTCTCCTAATTGGACTTCCGGGAGCTTACATCTTTGCCAAGTACGACTTCCCGGGAAAGAGGCTAATCCGGGCCCTTCTGACGGTTCCATTCGTAATGCCCGGCATAATGGTGGCCCTTGGATTTATCCTCCTCTTCGGAAAGGACGGGTTCATAGCACACCTGATAGGCCATGACCCCGGGATAATCTACACCTGGAAGGCAATTCTTTTGGCCCACGCATTCTACAACTTTCCGATTGTTGTTAGAATGGTCTCGTCGCTCTGGCAGAGGGTCAATCCCCACTACGAGGAGATGGCCAAAACGCTCGGCGCGAGGGGCTTTAAGCTCTTCTGGAAGGTCACCCTGCCCTTAATCTCGCCGGCGATATTTGCATCCGCAATGCTTACCTTCGTCTTCTGCTTCCTGAGCTTTTCCGTTCCCCTAATCCTCGGTGGTTACCGCTACGTTACAATGGAGGTTGACATCTTCTCGACGGTGATGACGCTCCTTGATTTCAGAACAGGCGCGGCCCTAGCAGTTATTCAGATAGCCCTCAGCGCGCTCTTCATGTACATATACCTTCGTTCCCTCGATGCCTACTCAAAAAGGGAAGAGCAGAGGGTTCTCCAGAGGCCGGCGAGACTTACACGTGAAGACCTTTTCAGCCTCGAGGGACTGGGAATAATCCTATATTCCACTCTCGTTTTCGTCTTCATCGTCGCTCCCCTGATTGCTATAGTATACGATTCCCTTCTCTATAACGGTCATCTGAGCCTTGAGAACTACCGCAGGGTTTTTTCCCCCGAGTATAACCCGATGTTCGGAATCTCTACTCTCGGAACGATTAAAAACTCCCTCCTCTTCGGCTTCACAACCGTTGTCCTCTCAATCCTAATAGCCCTTCCTCTGGCGTATTTCCTCAACCGCTACGATTTCAGGGGGAAAAGGGTTCTCGACGTTTTCGTAATGCTCCCTCTTGCGAGCTCACCAGTAACGGTTGCCCTCGGCTACATCATGGCTTTCCAGTCAACACCTCTCTACTACACCTTCTGGATTGTGGCGATAGCGCATTCCGTGATTGCTTACCCCTTCGTCTTCCGCTCCCTTTCAACGGGGCTCGGTAAGATAAAACGGAACCTGCGCGAGGCGGCCTTAACCCTCGGGGCCAATGAGTGGAGGGCCTTTTTAAAGGTCGAGCTCCCCCTCGCCTTCGGAAGCCTCCTCGTCGGGGCAATCTTTGCCTTCGCGATGAGCATTGCCGAGCTCGGCGCGACCTACATGCTTGCCAAGCCCGAATACACGACCATGAGCCTCGCGGTCTACAAGTTCCTGGGTGCGAGGCATTTTGGGAGTGCCTCGGCTTTATCCGTGCTCCTCATGCTAGTTTCGGCAGTTGGATTCCTGATAATAGAGAGGGTCGGTGAGGAGGTATGGTGAGTGTAGAGCTAAGAAACGTTGAAAAGCGCTGGGAGGGTTTTGAACTTCACGTTGACCTCTCCGTTAAAGACGGCGAGCTTCTCACTTTCCTCGGCCCGAGCGGTTGCGGAAAGACGACGACGCTGAGGATAATAGCGGGCCTTGAGAGGCCCGACTCCGGGAAGGTTCTCTTCAGTGGGAGGGACGTTACCGAACTGGAACCCTACGAGAGGAACATTGGCATAGTTTTCCAGGATTACGCGCTCTTTCCGCACATGACCGTGTTTAAAAACATCGCCTTCGGCCTCGAGATGAGAAAGCTTCCAAGGGCTGAAATCGAAAAAAGAGTGAAGTGGGCCCTTGAGCTCGTGGGTTTGAGGGGGTTTGAGAACCGCTATCCCGAACAGCTCTCCGGTGGACAGCAACAGAGGGTTGCACTTGCCAGGGCCCTCGTCGTTGAGCCGGAGGTTCTCCTCCTCGATGAACCGCTCAGCAACCTCGACGCCAAGATAAGGGAACGTTTGCGGTCGGAAATACGAAGAATCCAGCGTGAGCTCGGCATAACGACGATTTACGTTACCCACGACCAGGAAGAGGCTATGGCGATAAGCGATAGGATAGCCGTCATGAACGTCGGAACCGTTGAACAGGTCGGAAAACCTCTGGAGCTCTATTACAGGCCAAGAACAGAGTTCGTGGCACGTTTTCTCGGGACGGGTAACATACTGGAGCTCGAAGCCGAGAATGGAGTTGCGAGGCTCGGAAACCTTGAGTTCCGTGTTGGTACTAACGGAAAGGTTAGGGTGTTCTTCAGGCCGGAGAGCGTTATTATCACCGAGGGAAACGATGGGAAGGTCGTTGACTACGAGCTCCTTCCCGGCAGAATGAGGCTCTACCTCGATGTTGAGGGCCGTTCAATAATCGCCGAGCGCCCCCTGCCGGATTTGCCATTCGAACCGAATCACGTCCCTTCGAGGGTTGGGATAGTTGTAAGGTCTTTCTCCCTCCTCGGTTTGTAACAAATTTATGTTAAAAAAAGCTTTATAAATTCCAAATATAGCCTTTTTTGTGTCAATTAGGGGGGACGCTCATGAGATGGTTTGAGGAGTACTTCCAGTTTGGAAGGTATGGAACCAACATGAGAACTGAAATCCTTGCCGGCGTGACAACTTTCCTCACAATGGCGTATATCCTCTTTGTGAATCCCCAGATACTCAGCGCTGCAATGGGTAAAGATGCGTTTAATTCGCTCGTCGCGGTTACTGCGCTCTCTGCTGGCATAACGACGATTATCATGGGCCTTTACGCCAGAAAGCCCTTCGCCCTCGCCCCGGGAATGGGACTCAACGCGTACTTCGCCTATACGGTTGCCCCCAAATACGGCTGGAGGGTTGCCCTCGCGGCAGTTTTTGTGGAGGGCTTGATTTTCATAGCGCTCACGCTGACAAGGGTCAGGAGTGCAGTAATCCATGCAATTCCAAAGAGCCAGAAGTACGCCATCGGTGCCGGAATAGGTCTGTTTCTCACACTAATTGGCCTGAACGACGTTGGAATCCTCTCGGCTCAGGTGGAGGGATCGAAGAACGCTATAATATCCCTCGGAAAGACCGTCCTCCTTTCGGGAACACTCAAGTTTACCGGACTTAACACGAGCGTTCTGCTTTCAAAACAGGTTCTCCTGTTCCTCTTTGGTCTCCTCCTAACTGGCGTTCTCATAGCTATGCGCATCAAGGGTGCCCTCCTGATATCAATCCTGACGACAAGCGTTCTCGGCTGGATTACCGGAGCGGCACCTTGGCCGGAGAAACTGTTCTCGACACCCACAATAAGCTACACCTTCATGAAGATGGACCTCCACGGTCTCATTAACGCCGGGGCCCTTGGTGTCGTCTTTGCCTTCTTCATGGTGGACTTCTTCGATACCCTCGGAACGGTAACGGGTCTCAGCGCCAAGGCCGGCTTCCTCACCAAGGACGGCAAGGTTCCGGACGCGGAGAAGGTTCTCCTCACCGATGCGATAGGAACGACTCTCGGTGCCGTCCTCGGAACATCAACCGTTACCACCTACATCGAGAGCGCCGCTGGAATTGAGGAAGGCGGAAGGACGGGAATGACTGCCCTCGTCACGGGCCTGCTCTTCCTTGCGATAGGACTCTTTATTGCACCCTTGGCAAGTTCTATTCCAAGTTTTGCAACGGCCCCTGCACTGGTTATAGTCGGCTACTACATGCTCACCGCCCTTAAGGAGGTTGACTTCAGTGACCACACCGAAGCTTTACCCGCTTTCCTTGTGCTCATCACGATACCATACACATACTCAATAGCCGACGGAATAGGCGTTGGTTTCATAAGCTACACCCTTCTCAAGGTCTTCAGCGGCCGCTGGAAGGAAGTCCACCCGTTAATGTACATCTTGGCCCTGGTTTTTGTGGCCTACTTTGCCTACCTCGGAGGTCTCTTCTGATTTTTATTCCTTATTATGAAGAAGAGGAATCGGCCATTAAACGAAAAGCGTTAAAATCACTCGTCCAGTTTCTCTTTCAGAAACTGCTTGAGGACGTATGGGCACTGCTCCTGTATGAACTTCGCGAACTCCTTCATTCTCTTAACGGTTACCTCGCTCACGTAATGCTCGAACTGGCAGGCGTCGCGCTCCGCTATCTCGGGTGGGATTCCTAGTATGTCAACGAAGAACTTCGTCAGGAAGACGTGCTTTGAATAAGTTTCTTCGGCTATTTTTCTGCCTTCTTCCGTGAGAAGAATCCTGTCGTACTTCTCATACTCCACGAGGCCCTTTTCGGCGAGCTTCTTGAGGGCATCAACAACGCTCGGCGGTTTGACGTTCATTATCTTGGCTATGTCCTTCACCCTGATTACACCCTTGTTTTTGTGAAGGATGTACATTGCCTCCAGATACTCCTCCTCCCTCTTGCTGACATGCACGGCCCTCACCGGGTTAGGGTTGCCAAAAACCTTTAAGTAGTTTTCCCAAAACTTAAAAGTTTTAGGTAAATCGGCTATCGGTGGTGGCTATGGCACTTTACTTCATTGGCCTTGGGCTTTACGATGAGAAGGACATTACACTCAAGGGCCTCGAAGTGGTGAGGAAATGCGATAGAGTTTTTGCGGAGTTCTATACCTCACTCCTTGCTGGGACGAGTATAGACAGGATTGAAGAACTTGTAGGCAAGCCGATAGTGAGGCTAAACCGGGAAGACGTGGAGCTGAACTTTGAGAAAATCGTTCTTCCAGAGGCAAAGGAAAAGGACGTCGCATTTCTGACCGCCGGCGACCCGATGGTGGCGACGACACACCCCGACCTGAGGATTAGGGCCAAAAAAGCCGGAGTTGAGAGCTACGTTATCCACGCCCCGAGCATATACTCGGCGGTGGCAATCACGGGACTTCAGATTTACAAGTTCGGAAAGAGTGCCACAGTGGCCTATCCAGAGAAGAACTGGTTTCCGACGAGTCACTACGACGTCATAAAGGAGAACCGCGAGAGGGGCCTTCACACGCTCCTGTTCCTTGACATAAAGGCCGATAGAGGTAGGTACATGACGGCAAATGAGGCCATGGATATACTCCTGAAGGTCGAGGAGATGAAGAAAGCGGGGGTTTTTACACCCGAGACCCTCGTCGTGGTTCTGGCGAGGGCTGGCTCCCTGAACCCGACCATAAGGGCCGGTTACGTAAAGGACCTAATCAGCGAGGATTTTGGAAGACAGCCCCACGTCCTCATCGTTCCGGGAAGGCTCCACATAGTTGAGGCAGAATATTTGGTTGAGTTCGCCAATGCCCCAGAGGAGATTCTGGAGGACGTTTAGCGAAAGGTTTATATTTTTGTCCGCTCCCCATACTCCGGGCGGGCCCGTGGTCTAGTCTGGTTATGACGCCGCCCTCACGAGGCGGAGGTCCGGGGTTCGAAGCCCCGCGGGCCCACCAGTTACAAACTTCTCCTGCGCGAAGTTTGATCAAGGTTGGCATGTCATTTTTGAGGAATTGTAGTTTTAAGGGAGTTTATTCTTGTAGTTGCTTGTTTTGTTTGATGGAAAACCTGCTTTGAGTTTGAAATGTTTAGAGGACATGCAAACTTATTCTTGTTATTTTGGTGGAAGTTTATTTTTTGGTCAAACTTTGCAAAGCAAAGTTTGCTTGCTTGTGCAAGCGCTGGCGGAAGAGTAAATGCCTTTTTTAGATGAACATGCGGGTTTCTGGCCTATTGGCCATTTGTGAGTTTTTCTCTCTAGAAGAGCGTCCTTTGGACGCCAAAAACAAAGGTGAAACCCCTAAGAAGGCTTCGTTTAGTGTTAAACCCTAACTTGAGTTGCTTTTTGAGTAGTGCACGGCTAAGCTAATTTGCCCTTCTTGAATGGCAAGGGCCAATTTTTGGCCAAGCTTTGGGCAGGTATAGTTTGTTCACCTGCACGACGTTTGCTTTGCAAAAAAATTTTACACTTTCAACCCTAAAAAAGGGTTGCAGGGTTCGAAAGCCTTTTAAATAGTCTTCATAAGCTCCCTCCAGCTTAGGGGAGACAGTAGGGACAGGATGAGGGGAAATGGCCTGGCACGTCTTTATTCCCGATTCCCTGCTTGAAGAAACAGACGACCCGAAAATTCGAACATACAAGGTCGGACAGGTTGCAAGGGCCTGTGCAATATTTGGCGTCGAGCATATCTGGATTTACAGGGCCGGCGGGAGAGACGGAAAGTTCATAAAAACCGTCCTCGAGTACATGGAAACTCCCCAGTACCTCAGGAAGAGGCTGTTTCCCATAATGCCCGAGCTGAAATACATTGGCGTTGTCCCGCCCCTTAGAACGCCTCATCACAAACTCAAGGGAAAACCAAAGGTCGGCGAAATACGTGAGGGCTACGCCTTTCGAAAGGGGAAACGGGTTTACGCGGACATCGGCCTCGACGAGCTGGCAATTGTTGAAGGGAACGTGGAAGGCAGGGCAACGTTCAGGATCGTTTCAACGAGGCCTTTGAAGGTCGTGCTGGCGAAACCAGTGGAATATTGGGGTTACAGGGTTCATTTAAGTGGAAGGTCACTGGCGAAAACACTTAAAAAGGCTCATCTGGATTTGGCAATCGCGACCTCAAGGAAAGGTCGCGACGTGAGAAAGGTCCGTCTTCCCCCGCTCGATGGGGAAGTGGGTATTGCCTTTGGTTCGCCGAGGAAGGGTGTTATGGAACTCCTCGGCGGTGAGTACGACTTTGACTTCGTGCTCAACACGATTCCAAATCAGAAAACTAAAACCGTCCGTACTGAGGAGGCTCTCCTCGCCACGTTGGCGGTATTCAATCTCATGAGGAGGGATTGAGATGGGAAAAGTTCACAGACCAAGGAGAGGTTCACTCGCCTTCAGCCCGAGAAAGAGGGCTAAAAGCGTAGTTCCAAGAATCAAGAAGTGGCCGAAGGACAGTGAGGTCAGGATGTTGGGATTTGCTGGCTACAAGGCCGGAATGACCCACATCCTCATGATAGACGACAGCCCAGGACTTACCAAGGGGAAGGAAATATTCGTCCCTGTGACAATAGTCGAGGTTCCACCGCTCTTCGTCTACGGAATAAGGGCCTACAAGCAGGGTTACCTTGGGCTTGAGACTGCCACAGAGGTCTGGTTCCACGAGCTCAACGAGAACGTAAGGAGAAGGATAAAGACCCTGCCCAAGAACTACAATGAGGAAGCCTTTAAGGCCAAGCTCAGCCAGCTTGAGGAGCTTGTGGAGAGCGGTGAGATAGTTGATATCAGGCTTCTCGTCCACACCCAGCCTTGGCTCATCAAGCTCAAGAAGAAGCCGGAAGTCATGGAGTATGCCATTGGTGGCGACGACGTTAAGGCCAAGTTCGAGTACGCCAAGGAGAAGATAGGCAAGGAAATAAGGGCTAGCGAGGTTCTCCACGAGGGTGAACTCCTCGACGTCATAGCAGTCACGAAGGGTAAGGGAACCCAGGGGCCGGTTAAGAGATGGGGTGTTAAGGTTCAGTTCCACAAGGCCCAGCGTGCTGGGAAAGGTAGGCATGTTGGTAACCTCGGTCCTTGGCATCCAGCCCGCGTCATGTGGACCGTTCCACAGGCCGGTCAGATGGGCTTCCACCACAGAACCGAGTTCAACAAGAGGCTCATCGCGATAGGCGAGAACGGGAAGCTTGAGCTTAACGGCAACGAAATTGAGATAACCCCCAAGGGCGGCTTCCCGCACTATGGCATCGTAAGGAGCGACTTCCTCATGATTGAGGGTAGCGTTCCCGGTTCCTTCAAGAGGATAATTAGGGTTAGACCCGCCATAAGGCCACCCAAGAAGAAGCCGCCCGTTGAGAGGCCGCAGATAACCTACGTCAGTAGGGAGTCCAAGCAGTGAGGTGAGATAAATGAAGGTTAAGGTCTTTAACCTCGAAGGCGAGCCCGTTGAGGAGATAGAGCTCCCCAAGGTATTTAGCACACCCTTTAGACCCGACCTCATAAGGCGTGCAGTCATCGCTTCCTGGACCCACAGGATACAGCCCCAGGGAAGGGATCCGCAGGCCGGTAAGAGACGCGTCACTGAGAACATCGGAAAGGGCCACGGAATGGCGAGGGTCGAGAGGATAAAGACACCACCGAGGTTCGCGGCCTTCGTTCCCTTCGCTCGTGGTGGGAGGAGAACCCACCCGCCGAAGGTCGAGAAGATAATCTGGGAGGACATCAACAAGAAGGAGCGTAGGCTTGCTATAATGAGCGCCATCGCTGCCACCGCTAACCCCGACCTCGTGAAGGCAAGGGGGCACATTATAGACAACGTTCCAGCCTTCCCACTCGTCGTCGTTGACGACCTTGAGAAGGTCTTTAAGACGGCACAGACCAGGGAGATATTCAAGAAGCTCGGCGTCTGGGACGACATTGAGAGGGCCAAGAGGAACACCAAGATTCGCGCCGGAAAGGGTAAAATGCGTGGCAGGAGGTATAAGAAGGCCAAGGGCCCGCTCATCGTCGTGGCCAAGAACGAGGGCATCTTCCAGGGAGCGAGGAACCACCCGGGTGTCGATGTGGTCACCGTTGACAACCTCGGCGTTGAGTTGCTCGCCCCGGGAACCCACCCCGGAAGGCTTACCATCTGGACTAAAGGCGCTATAGAGAGGCTTAGGGAAATCTACGGGTGATGAGAGATGGACCCCTATAAGGTTATCATAAGGCCTCTCGTTACCGAGAAGGCCGTTTCGCTTATCGAGAGGGAGAACAAGCTCACCTTCATAGTTGACAGAAGAGCCACCAAGGCCGACATCAAGAGGGCCGTGGAAGAGATGTTCAACGTCAAGGTCGAAAAGGTCAACACCCTCATAACCATGAGGGGCGAGAAAAAGGCCTACGTCAAGCTCAAGCCCGAATACGATGCGAGTGAAGTGGCCGCGAGGTTGGGATTGTTCTGAGGTGATGTGATATGGGAAAGAGTCTCATCCAGCAGAGAAGGGGTAAGGGAACCACGACCTTTAGGGCTCCCTCTCACAGGTACAGGGGAGCCGTAAAATACGTTCCTCTCAACGTGACAAAGGATAAGACCATCAGGGGAATCGTCGAGGAAATCCTCCACGACCCTGGAAGAACCGCCCCGGTTGCTCGCGTTAAGTTCGAGGACGGAACCAAGAAGCTCATCCTTGCTCCTGAGGGAGTTCTCGTTGGACAGGAGGTCTACATTGGGCCCGAGGCTCCCATAGCGATAGGCAACACCCTTCCACTTGCCAAGATACCGGAGGGAACCTATGTTTACAACATTGAGGGAATTCCGGGCGACGGTGGAAAGTACGTTCGCGCTGGAGGAACATACGCCCTCGTCGTGAGCAGGGAGAAGGACAAGGTCATAGTCCAGCTCCCGAGCGGTGAGCTCAAGCAGTTCAAGCCCGAGTGCAGGGCAACGATAGGTGTCGTTGCCGGCGGTGGAAGGCTTGAGAAGCCAATCGTCAAGGCCGGTAAGGCCTACTACATCGCCAAAGCCAGAAACAGGTTCTGGCCGAAGCCCAGAGGTGTTAAGATGAACGCCGTCAACCACCCGCACGGTGGTAAGGAGCACCACATTGGTAGGCCTTCAACCGTTTCGAGGCGCGCTCCGCCCGGAAGGAAGGTCGGTCACATAGCCGCGAGAAGAACCGGTAGGAGGAAGTGAAGATGGCGAGAAAGAAGGAGTTTAGATACAGGGGTTATACCCTTGATGAGTTGCTCAACATGTCCCTTGAGGAGTTCGCCAAGCTCCTTCCGGCCAGGCAGAGGAGGAGCCTTAAGCGTGGTCTTTCCCCGGAGCAGAAGAAGCTCCTCAGGAAGATTCGCCTGGCTAAGAAGGGCAAGTACAACAAGCCTATAAGGACCCACAGCAGAGACATGGTCATTCTCCCTGAGATGGTCGGCATGACCATTCACGTCTACAACGGCAAGGAGTTCGTCCCAGTTCAGATTAAGGAGGAGATGATAGGCCACTACCTTGGTGAGTTCGCCATGACTAGAAAGGTTGTCCAGCATGGCTCACCGGGTGTCGGAGCTACCAGGTCCTCGATGTTCGTGGCAATCAAGTGAGGTGGTCTAGATGAGCAGGGGCAGGTTTTCCTACTCATTCCAAAATTTTGACCCCGAGAGGATGGCTCGCGCCAGCGGTAGGGACCTTAGAATTTCACCCAAGCACAGCGTTGAGCTTCTCAGGGAGATAAGGGGCATGATGCTCAACGACGCTCTCAAATACCTCGACGACGTCATAGCCAAGAAGAGACCGGTTCCTATGAAGCGCTACAACGACAGCCAGGGACACAAGCCGGGTAAGGGCTTTGGTCCCGGTAGGTATCCTGTCAAAGTAGCTAAGGCCGTCAAGAAGATACTCCTCAACGCCAAGAACAACGCCGAGCAGAAGGGCCTCGACGTTGACCGGCTTAAGATAATCCACGCGGCGGCGCACAGGGGACCAGTCCTCAGGGGTTACATTCCGAGGGCATTTGGAAGGGCAACTCCCTTCAACGAGGAAACCACTCACATAGAGATAGTGGTCGAGGAGATTAGGAGGTGAGACCTTTGGCCATCGAGAGGTACTTCATCAAGGAAGGAGTTAAGGAGATGCTCATCGACGAGTACCTTGAGAAGGAGCTCAGGCGTGGGGGCTATGGCGGTCTTGACATAAAGAAGACCCCCCTCGGAACCAAGGTCATTATCTTTGCCGCCCACCCCGGTTACGTTATAGGCAGGGGTGGAAGGAGAATAAGGGAGCTCACTAGAATCCTCGAGAGGCAGTTTGGCCTTGAGAACCCGCAGATTGAGGTCGAGGAAATCAAGAACCCCTACCTCAACGCCAAGGTTCAGGCGGTGAGGCTTGCCCAGGCCCTTGAGAGGGGAATCCACTTCAGGAGGGCCGCTTACTCTGCCATAAGGGCCATCATGAGGAACGGAGCTAGAGGTGTCGAGATTCGCCTGAGCGGAAAGCTTACCGGTGAGAGGGCTAAGAGCGTCAGGTTTTATCAGGGTTATCTAGCGAAGGTTGGAAACCCGGCAGAGACACTCGTCAGCAAGGGCTATGCCCAGGCCCTGCTCAAGCTCGGTGTCATAGGCGTTAAGGTCGCTATAATGCCACCCGATGCTAGGTTGCCAGATGAGATTGAGATCAAGGAGATAGTCGAGGAAGAGGTGAGTGGCAATGAAGCCCAGTGAGATTAGGGAGATGAGCATTGAAGAGATAGACAAGAAGATTAGGGAGCTCCGCCTTGAGCTTGCCAAGGAAAGGGGTGTGCTCACCATGGGGGCCTCCCTTGAAAACCCCATGGTCATTAGGAACCTCAGGCGCGACATCGCGCGCCTGCTTACAATAAAGAAGGAGAAGCTTAGGGAGAAAAGGTGAGGTTAGGTGCCGAGGATTGTTAACCCTCTGGATGAGATGCTCTTTAAGGAAGTCCTGAAGGAACAGCAGAGGATTAGGGTTTACATCGAAAGGGCCCGTTACGGAAAGCTCAAGACCATAATTGAAGGCATAGATGAGAAAGAGTTTGACCTTGAGGACATAGCAAAGAAGCTGAAGGCGAAGCTGGCATGTGGCGGAACCGTAAAGAAGGGAAGAATAGAGCTTCAGGGCGACCACAGGGATCGTATCAAGAAGTTGCTCGCCGACCTTGGATTTTCAGAGGAGCTCATAGAGGTCGAGTAACGCGGAAAAATATAATCTGGCACGAGCTCATAGGGCTGAAAGCAAAGATTATAAGGGCATCTCATCCAGAGCTGGTCGGCATCGAGGGCTACGTCCTTGACGAGACGAGGAACACCCTCACCATAGGTGGGGAGAGGGTTTGGGTAGTTCCAAAGGACGTGGTCGAGATTGAGTTCGACCTCGGTGATGAAAAAATCCGAATCAACGGTCGTGATTTGATTGGAAGGCCCGAGATGAGACTGAAGAAGAGGTGGCGGAAATGAGAGAGATTGGATTGAGGGTTCAGCCTCCCGCTGAGGTGTGTAATGACCCCAAGTGCCCCTGGCATGGGAACCTCAAGATACACGGGAGATACTTTGAGGGTGTAGTCGTCAGCGATAAGGGTAAGAAGACTGTCGTCGTTGAGAGGCAGTACTACCACTACCTCAAGAAATACGAGCGTTATGAGCTCAGGAGGAGCAAGATTCATGCCCACAACCCCGAGTGTATCAACGCTAGGGTAGGGGACAAGGTTCTTATAGC
This sequence comes from Thermococcus sp., assembly GCF_027011145.1. Classification (NCBI taxonomy): domain Archaea; kingdom Methanobacteriati; phylum Methanobacteriota; class Thermococci; order Thermococcales; family Thermococcaceae; genus Thermococcus; species Thermococcus sp. The sequence continues at coordinate 21,169 of NZ_JALVAO010000040.1, forward strand.
CGAGACTAGGCCCATAAGCAAGACCAAGAGCTGGGTCGTCGTGGCGGTCCTCGAGAGGGCCGAGAGGAAGGAGGGGGTGTGAAGCCATGGCCAAGAAGGGTGCAGGTGCAACCAGAGGAATTAGCCCCGTCAGGCCAACTCGTGCCCTTCCGATTGGTGCCTACCTCAAGGTCGCCGACAACAGTGGTGCCAAGGTCATTCAGATAATCGGCGTCGTCGGTTACAAGGGAACGAGGAGGAGGCTTGCCTCAGCTGGCGTTGGCGACATGGTCGTTGCCACCGTTAAGAAGGGAAGGCCCGACATTAGACACCAAGTCGTTAGGGCAGTTATTGTCAGGCAGAGGAAAGAATACAGGCGCCTCGACGGAATGCGCGTCAAGTTCGAGGACAACGCGGCAGCTATAGTCACCCCCGAAGGTGTTCCGAGGGGAACCGAAATCAGGGGTGCCATAGCCAGGGAAGCCGCCGAGAGGTGGGTCAGGCTCGGTAGTATAGCGAGCATAGTGCTGTGAGGTGAGAGTTATGAAGCTTGATATGAAGCAATCGAGAAAGCAGAGGAAGTTCCTCTATAACGCTCCCCTTCATCTCAGGGGCAAGATAATGAGCGCTACCCTGAGCAAGGAACTCAGGGAGAAGTACGGCGTCAGGAACCTTCCTATTAGGGTCGGTGACAAGGTTAAGGTCATGTGTGGCGACTTCAAGGGTAAGGAAGGAAAGGTCGTCGAGGTTGACCTCAAGAGGTACAGGATTCACGTTGAGGGCGTTACCCAGAAGAGAACCGATGGAACCGAGGTGTTCTACCCGCTTCACCCGTCGAACGTTATGATTGTTGAGCTCAACCTCGACGATGAGAGGAGAGAGAAGATAATTAAGAGGAGGGCTGAGTGATGGCGAGAAAGGGTCCGAAGAGGCACCTTAAGAGGCTTGCCGCCCCAACCGCCTGGTACATTCACAGGAAGGCCTATAAGTGGGCGGTCAGGCCGAGTCCGGGTCCGCACAGCATGAAGACGTCGATACCCTTGATTTACATAGTCAGGGACTACCTCGGCTACGCGAGAACCGCGAGGGAGGCAAGGAAGATACTCAACGAGGGTAAGATACTCGTCGACGGTCGCGTTAGGAAGGACTACAAGTTCCCGGTTGGAATCATGGATGTGGTTTCGATACCCGAAACCGGCGAGCACTACCGGGTTCTGCCCAACAGGATTGGCAAGCTCATCCTCCACCCGATAAGCGAGGAGGAGGCAAAGCTCAAGCCCTTCAGGATTGACAACAAGAGAATGGTCAAGGGTGCCAAGGTTCAGCTCAACCTTCACGATGGAAGTAACCACTTGGTCAGCCTCGCCGAGAAGGACGCCTACAGGACCTCTTACACTGTCATCATGAAGGTTCCGGAGAGGCAGATAGTCAAGATACTGCCCTTCGAGGTCGGTGCCTACGTCTTCGTCACCCAGGGTAAGAACGTTGCCAGAAAGGGTAAGATAGTTGAAGTCAGGCACTTCCCGATGGGCTGGCCCGACGTCGTTACAATCGAGGACGAAAACGGAGAGCTCTTCGACACCCTGAAGGAGTATGCCTTTGTCGTTGGTAAGGATAAGCCGGAGATTTCCCTTCCGTGAGGTGAGAGACGATGCAGATTAACAGAGAGGCTATCTTAGCGGACTGGGAAGCTCACCCGATGAGGAAGCCGAGGATTGCGAAGGTCACGATAAACATAGGCGTTGGCGAGAGCGGTGAGAGGCTTACCAAAGCCGAGAAGATGCTCCGGGACTTGGTCGGCCAGAAGCCGATAAGGAGAAGGGCCAAGCAGACCAACAAGGACTTCGGAATAAGGCGCGGTGAGCCGATAGCCGTTAAGGTCACCCTCCGTGGGAAGAAGGCCTACGAGATGCTCGACAGGCTTTTGGAGGCTGTTGACAGGAAGCTCAGCGTCGGCAACTTCGACGAGCACGGAAACTTCTGCTTTGGAATCCAGGAGCACATAAACATACCGGGGGTTGAATACGACCCCGAGATTGGCATCTTCGGTATGGACGTCTGCGTTACCCTCGAGAGGCCCGGCTTTAGGGTCGCCAAGAGGAAGAGGCAGAGGAGGAAGATACCGAACAGGCACAAGCTGACGAAGGAAGAGGGTATAGTCTTTGCTATTGAGGAGTTCAAGGTCAACGTGGAGGGATTGTGAGATGGCGAAGGCTGATTACAACAAGAGGAAGCCGAGAAAGTTTGGTAAGGGAGCGAGAAGGTGCATGCGCTGCGGCCAGTACGGTCCGATAATCAGGATACACGGGCTCATGCTCTGCAGGCACTGCTTCCGCGAGGTCGCTCCAAAACTCGGCTTCAAGAAGTATGAGTGAGGTGAGAAAAAATGACTCTGCTTGACCCGCTTGCGAACGCTCTTTCCCACATAACCAACAGCGAGAGGGTTGGAAAGAAGGAAGTTTACATAAAGCCCGCCTCCAAGCTAATCGGCGAAGTGCTGAGGGTTATGCAGGAGAACGGCTACATCGGCGAGTTCGAGTTCATAGACGACGGCAGGGCCGGCATCTACAGGGTTCAGCTCATAGGCAAGATAAACAAGGCCGGAGCTATTAAACCGAGGTTTCCGGTCAAAGCTAGAGACTACGAGTACTGGGAGAAGAGGTTCCTTCCGGCCTTCGAGTTCGGGATTCTTATAGTGTCAACTTCCCAAGGCGTTATGACCCACAAAGAGGCCCGTGAGAAGGGCATCGGCGGAAGGCTGATAGCCTACGTCTACTGAGGTGAGAGAGATGCCGGTAGACGCTTGGATAAGGGAGGAAGTTGAGATTCCAGAGGGAGTCGAAGTTACAGTTGAAGGAAACACGGTCAAGGTCAAGGGGCCGAAGGGAGAACTCCAGAGAGAGCTCAAGTATCCGGGAGTTAAGATATTCACAGAGGACGGTAAGGTCGTCATCTACAAGGAGTTCCCGAGGAAGAAGGACATCGCCATAGCGAGAACCTTCAAGGCTCACATAGCCAATATGATTAAAGGCGTCACCGAGGGCTTCACATACAGGCTCAAAGTGGTTTATAGTCACTTCCCAATCTCAGTTAAAGTTCAGGGTGATGAAGTCATCATCGAGAACTTCCTCGGTGAGAAGGCTCCGAGAAGGGCCAAGATACTCCCAGGAGTTACCGTCAAGGTTCGCGGTCAGGAAATAGTTGTTGAGGGTATAGACAAGGAGGCAGTTGGTCAGACCGCGGCAAACATCGAGCAGGCCACGAGAATAACGAAGTGGGATAGGAGAGTATTCCAAGACGGTATTTACATAGTTGAGAAGGCTGGCAAGCCGATAAAGTTCTGAGGTGTGAGAAATGGACGAGAAGGCGAGACTCCTTAAGATAAGGGCCAAGCTCAAGAGGAAGAAACCGAGATTCCTCCGCCAGGAGTGGTGGAGGTATCCCAAGTTCAAGAACGATCCCAAGTGGAGAAGGCCAAAGGGAATTGACAGCAAGATGAGACTCAAGAAGAAGGGCAAGCCCCGCTCGCCGAGCATAGGCTGGAGCTCACCTAAAGCCGTTCGCGGACTTCACCCGAGTGGTTACGAGGAGGTCCTCGTTCACAACGTCAAGGAGCTTGAGGCCATAGACCCGACCAGGCAGGCCGCGAGGATAGCGAGAACCGTTGGTGCGAGAAAGAGGGAGATTATACTTGCTAGGGCTAAAGAACTTGGGATTAAGGTCCTCAACGCGAGGTGATTATCATGCTCAAGATGCAGAGAAGGATTGCCGCCGACATTTTGAAGTGCGGTGAGAACAGGATCTGGATCGACCCGGAGAGAATTGATGATGTTGCCTCGGCTATAACCCGTGAGGACATTAAGAGGCTCATTCACGATGGCGTCATAAAGAAGAAGCCCATCAAGGGCCAGAGCAGAGCAAGGGCAAGGGCCTTCCACGAGGCTAGGAAGAAGGGACGCCACAGGGGTCCTGGAAGCAAGAAGGGTAAGAAGACCGCCAGGATGGGCAAGAAGGAAGTTTGGATGATGACCATAAGGGCCCTCAGGAAGGAACTCAGGAAGCTCAAGGCTGAGGGCAAGATTGACGCCCATACTTACAGGAGGCTCTACATAAGGGCCAAGGGTGGTCAGTTCAAGAACAAGAGACAGCTCTATCTGTTCATGCAGGAACACGGTATTTTGAAGGAGTGAGGTGAGAAAAATGGCAAGGGGACCAAGGTATAGGGTTCCATTCAGGAGGAGGAGAGAGGGCAAGACCAACTATCACAAGAGGCTCAAGCTCCTCAAGAGCAAGAAGCCGAGGCTCGTTGTTAGAAAGAGTCTTAACCACCACATAGCCCAGATTATAGTCTACGACCCGAAGGGCGACAGGACGATAGTTTCCGCCCACACCAGGGAGCTCATCAGGGACTTCGGCTGGAAGGGCCACACTGGAAACACTCCGAGCGCTTACCTGCTCGGTCTCCTCATTGGTTACAAGGCCAAGAAGGCTGGAGTAGGGGAGGCAATACTCGACATAGGCCTTCACCCGCCGACAAGGGGTTCAAGCGTTTTCGCGGTCCTCAAGGGTGCAGTTGATGCTGGTCTCAACGTCCCGCACAGCGAGGAGATATTTCCCGAGGACTACAGGATTAGGGGCGAGCACATAGCGGAATACGCCAAGGCCCTTAAGGAGGAGGACGAGAGTCTCTACAGAAGGCAGTTTGGTGGTTATCTTGTCAAGGGCCTCGAGCCCGAGAAGCTTCCCGAGCACTTTGATGAGGTTAAGGCCAAGATAATCGAGAAGTTTGAGGGGGCGAGAGAATGAGCGACCCGAGAGAGATTGCCCAGAGGGTTCTTGAGGAGTGGGAGCCAAAAACAAAACTCGGCAGGCTCGTTAAGGAGGGTCAGATAACTGACATTCACGAGATATTCAGGAAGGGTTACCAGATAAAGGAACCCGAGATAGTTGACGTCCTCCTTCCCGAGGTCAACCTCAGGGAGAATCAGGAAGTGCTTGACATCGCTTTGACCGTTAGAATGACCGACAGCGGTAGGAGGATTCGCTTCCGCGTTCTCGCGGCCGTTGGCAATAGGGACGGTTACGTTGGCCTCGGAATTGGTCACGGAAGGGAAGTTGGTATAGCCATCAGGAAAGCTATTAACTACGCTAAGATGAATCTCATCGAAATCAAGCGCGGTTGTGGAAGCTGGGAGTGCAGGTGCAGGAGGCCCCACTCGATTCCATTCGCCGTTGAGGGCAAGGAGGGTAGCGTTAGGGTTAAGCTCATGCCCGGACCGCGTGGCCTTGGCCTCGTTATCGGTGACGTCGGCAAGAAGATACTGAGCCTCGCTGGTGTGCAGGACGTCTGGTCTCAGACCCTCGGTGAGACGAGAACAACTGTCAACTTCGCCAAAGCTGTCTTTAACGCCCTCTACAACACCAACCGCGTAGCCATACAGCCGGGTATGGAGGAGAAATACGGTATTGTCGTCGGCAGGGCGATGCCCCAGAGCTTTGAGCTGTGAGGTGAGAAAAGATGGCTAAGTTAGCGCTCATAAGGCTTAGGAGCGGGATTAGGGCGAGGGGCGAAGTAAGGGACACATTAGCTATGCTCCGCCTTCACAGGATTAACCACCTCGTCATAGTCGATGATACCCCCAGCTACCGCGGGATGATACAGAAGGTCAAGGACTACATCACCTGGGGCGAGATTGACAAGGAGACCCTGGTAAAGCTCCTCAGAAAGCGCGGAAGGCTCGTCGGCAACAAGCCCATCACAGACGAGTACGTTCAGGAGAAGCTCGGGATGAGCCTTGAGGAGTTCGCTGAAAAAGTTATCAACGGAGAGATGAAGCTCAGGGACTTGCCGAACATCAAGCCCGTCTTCAGGCTCCACCCGCCGAGGGGAGGACTCAAGGGAAGCAAGAAGCGCTCCTTCAAGGAGGGCGGAGCCCTCGGTTACAGGGGCGAGAAGATTAACGAGCTCATTGAGAGAATGCTCTGAGGTGGCGAGAGATGATTAGGAGGAGGAAGAAGGTTAGGAAACTTCGTGGAAGTCACACTCACGGATGGGGCTGTAAGAAGAAGCACCGCGGTGGTGGAAGCAAGGGCGGTCGCGGTATGGCAGGTACCGGTAAGAGGAAGGACCAGAAGTTCACCTGGACCATCAAGTACGCCCCCGACCACCTCGGCAAGAGGGGCTTCCACAGGCCCAAGGCCGTAACTTACGTCCCCAAGGTCATCAACCTGAGTGACATCGACGAGAACTTCGAGCTCTTTAAAGACATGGGCGTTATCTACGAGGAGGAAGGAAAGCTCGTCTTCGATGCGACCCAGCTTGGCGTTGACAAGGTTCTCGGCACAGGGAAGCTTACCCGCGCAATCGTTGTCAAGGCCTACTACGTTACGCCGAAGGCCGAGGAGAAAATTAAGGCTGCCGGTGGCGAGGTTATCCTCGCCTGATTTCTTTCAACTTTTGGCAGGTGTCGGCTATGGGGAAGGTAAGGGACATCATATATGCTATTGAGCGTTATTTCCCTGAAGTTGAACGACCAAAAAGGCACGTCCCACTTAAGGAAAAGTTCATGTGGACTGGGATAGTTCTACTGCTGTATTTCATACTCTCGGAAATACCTCTCTATGGAATTCCTCCTAAAGTTCAGGATTATTTTGCAACACTTAGATTTGTTCTTGCCGGTAGAAGCGGTTCGCTTTTAACCCTGGGTATCGGTCCTATCGTTACCGCGAGTATAATCATGCAACTTCTCGTTGGTTCTGAGATAGTGAAGCTCGACCTATCAAATCCAGAGGATAGGAGGTTTTACCAGGCCACTCAGAAGTTGTTCTCAGTGTTCATGAGCTTCTTTGAAGCTGCCATCTACGTCTTTGCCGGTGCCTTCGGTAAGGTTAGTACATCAATTGGAGCATTTCAGACAGTTACGAGTCCTGAGGGGTTTATATATATTGGTCTTGGTCTCGCAATCCTCATAATCCTTCAGCTCGGCTTTGCATCAACAATGCTAATACTCCTTGATGAGCTTGTAAGCAAGTGGGGAATAGGAAGTGGTATAAGTCTTTTCATCGCCGCCGGAGTCTCGCAGACCGTCATCTATAAGGCCCTTGCCCCCGTTCCGAGCAAGGAGTATATAGATCCACTCACAGGTCAGCCGGCAATAGTCGGTGCCATCCCGGCTTTCATTCAGCACCTGCTTAAGGGGGACATAACCGGTGCCATTTATCGCGGTGGAACCCTGCCGGACATGGTCAAACTCCTAGGCACGATAGCCGTGTTCCTTGTTGTCGTTTACCTTGAGAGCATGCGCGTTGAGATTCCCCTCAGCTACGGCCGCGTTACCGTCCGCGGTAGGTATCCAATAAGGTTCATGTATGTTAGCAACATTCCGATAATCCTCACCATGGCTCTCTACGCCAACATTCAGCTCTGGGCCAGGCTACTTAACAACTATGGCATAACGTGGCTAGGAACCTTTGACCAGAACGGATACCCGGCGAGCGGTTTCGTTACATACCTCTACCCGCCCAGGGATATCTTCCATGTCATCGCCGATCCTTGGAGGGCGTTCGTGTACGCTATAATGACAATATTCTGGTCGCTGATATTTGGTTTCCTGTGGGTTGAACTTACCGGTCTCGATGCCAAGAGCATAGCAAGACAACTCCAGCAGGCGGGACTTCAGATTCCGGGATTCAGGCGCGACCCGAGAATCCTTGAGAGAGTCCTCCAGCGCTATATACCATACGTTACCTTCTGGGGTTCCTTCACACTAGCGTTAGTTGCAGTGCTTGCAGACTTCCTCGGTGCCTTGGGAACGGGAACTGGAATCCTGCTGACAGTTGGTATACTCTACAGGTTCTACGAAGAGATAGCCAGGGAGCAGGCAACGGAGATGTTCCCGGCCCTTAGAAGATTCTTTGCTAAGTGACTTTCCTTTTTCGCAAAACCTTTTAAGGCTGTTTTTCCTTTACCAATCAGAACCTCCTGGGTGAGAGCTATGCCGTTTGTCGTCATGATTACTGGTATTCCAGGAGTTGGTAAGAGTACCATCACAAGACTCGCTCTCAAGAGAACCCGGGCCAAGTTCAGGCTCGTTAACTTTGGGGACTTGATGTTTGAAGAGGCCGTTAAAGCGGGTCTCGTTGAGCACAGAGATGAAATGAGAAAGCTCGATCCTAAAACTCAAAAGGAACTTCAGCTTAGGGCAGCACAGAAGATAGTGGAAATAGCCAGGGAAGAACCGGTTTTGCTTGACACTCACGCAACGATAAAGACCCCCGTTGGCTATCTGCTTGGTTTTCCTAGGGAGGTTATCGAGGTCATAAACCCAAACTTCATAGTTATAATTGAAGCAACGCCCAGCGAGATTCTGGGCAGACGTCTCAGAGACCTCAAGAGGGACAGGGACGTTGAGACAGAAGAGCAGATTGAGAGACACCAAGACCTAAATAGGGCTGCTGCAGTAAGTTATGCCATGCACTCAAACGCCCTAATAAAAATAATCGAGAATCACGAGGACAAAGGTTTGGAGGAAGCTGTTAACGAACTCGTTCAAGTGCTTGATCTGGCGGTGAGTGAGTATGATTGAGAGTATATACAGATTCCTTAATGATATATTCGGACCGTTTATAATGAACTACCAGCCTCTCTGGGTTATAACCTTCATGGGGTTCATAATTGGAGGGTTTTATACCCTACTTTACTACTTCGTCACTGACATTGAGAAACAGAAAAAACTCCAGAAGCTCGCAAAGGAAGTTCAAAAGGAAATGAGGGAAGCCCAGAAGAGTGGAGATGAAAAGAGGCTCAGAAAGGCCCAGCAAAAACAGCTTGAGCTCATGAAAATGCAAGGGGAAATAATGAGACAACAAATGATCCCAATGCTTCTCACTATGCCCATATTTTGGATATTCTTCAGCTGGCTTAGAATGTGGTACACGGAGGTTGCTATCGTCAAGGCCCCCTTCACTTCTTTCTCTTTGACTGGTTCCACAGGATGTATCACTCTGTGCTCTCAGGCAGTGAGCTGGGCTACATTGGCTGGTATGTCCTTTCGAGCTATGTGATTGGTATGGTTCTGAGAAAGCTCCTTGACATGGGATAAATTTAAAAACGCTCCGCTGAAAGGGGTTGCGAGGTGAGAACATGAAGCCGATGTATCGCTCAAGGTCATGGAGAAGGAAGTACGTTAGGACTCCGGGAGGAAGAACCGTAATTCACTTTGAGAGGAGAAAGCCAAAGATCGCCCACTGCGCTCTCTGTGGCAGACCGCTCAACGGAGTTCCTCGGGGAAGGCCGAGCGAGCTCAGGAAGCTCCCCAAGACCAAGAAGAGGCCCGAGAGGCCCTACCCGAACCTCTGCCCGAGCTGTATGAGGAAGGTTATGAAGGCCCAGGTCAGGGCTTCCCTCAGCTGAGGTGCGTCTATGCCGAAGGGCTGCCTCGTCATAACCGTCAGTGGCCTGGCTGGTTCAGGCACTACAACCCTATGCCGGAATCTGGCCAAGCATTATGGCTTTAAGCACATCTACGCCGGTTTGATATTCCGGCAGATGGCCAAGGAAAGGGGCATGACCCTTGAGGAGTTCCAGAAGTACGTTGAACTCCACCCCGAGATAGACAGAGAAGTTGACAGGAGGCAGGTCGAGGCGGCCAAGGAATGTAACGTTGTCATTGAGGGTCGTTTAGCTGGCTGGATGGTTAAGGACGCCGACCTTAAGATATGGCTCGACGCTCCCATAATGGAGCGCGCCAAGAGAGTCGCTCAGAGGGAAGGCATCTCAGTTGAGGAGGCCTTCGTTCAGATTGCCGAGAGGGAAAAGCAGAACAGGAAAAGGTATTTAAACCTCTATGGGATTGACATCGAGGACAAGTCGATTTATGATTTAATCATAAACACTGCCAAATGGGGTCCCGATGGGGTCTTCGCGATCGTGAAGGCCGCCATCGACCACCTTTACCCCGACGGCGACGCGGGGTCTGACAAAGGTAAGGAGGTGGGATGAATGCCAGCTATCGAGATTGGGAGGATTGCCGTCGTTATTGCCGGAAGGAGGGCCGGACAGAAGGTCGTCGTTGCCGACATAATAGACAAGAACTTCGTCCTCGTTACCGGCGCTGGACTGAACAAGGTCAAGCGCAGGAGGATGAACGTCAAGCACCTTGAACCCCTTCCGGAGAAGGTTAACATCGAGCGCGGTGCTTCCGACGAGGAGATAAAGAAGGCCCTCGAAGAGGCCGGCATAAGCCTTGAGTGAGGAATGTTTCCTCACTCTTTTCCCCAATAATTTCTTAACACCTTTCCCATGTTCTTTTCTTGGTGGTGAGAATGAAAACCGCTCTGGTTACTGGCGCAACCGGGGGCATCGGCAGGCTCCTTGTCAGGGCTCTTATTGAAAAGGGCTTTCACGTTGTTGGTGTGGGCAGGAGGAAGGAACGGCTTGAGGAACTAAAGTCTCTTGGGAACTTCTCCTATATCGTGGCCGATTTGAGCGAGCCCAACGTCGCAAGAAAGATTGCCGATTCCCTTGGAGGGTTTGGTGTTAAAAGGCTTGATGTTCTCGTAAACAACGTCGGTTACGCAATCAAGAAACCTCTGCTTGACCATACCGACGAAGAGCTTGAGAACCTTTTCAAGGTAAACGCCCTCGCTCCTGTGGAACTTACCCGTGAGCTTCTGCCCCTCCTTGGTGAGGGTTCGACCGTTGTTTTTGTGAGAAGCGAAGTTGCCTTCGTGAACATCCCGGAGTTGCCGTCATACTGCGCCGCTAAGGGAGCCCTGCACTATCTTACGGTAAACCTTGAGAGGGAACTAAAGGACAGGGGAATCCAGGTTATGCGCGTTTATCCCAAGCAGGTTAAAACGGAGTTTTTCACAAGGAATAACGTGCCCTATCCAACGGGTTCGATAGAACCCGAAGATGTCGTTAAGGAAATAATGAGAGGCCTTGAGAAGGGCAAGCGGGAGGTTTTCGTGCCCGGTTATCTGAAGCTCATCAGGTACCTTCCCAACTGGCCCGTTTTCACGTATCGCTTCCGGCATTAGGTGGGTTTATAAGGCAATATTTTGAGTCTAGGCTGATAACGCTCACCTGGTGATGCTCATGGCAAGGGATGAAGTTAGGAGAATCCTTCCGGCAGATATAAAGCGGGAAGTGTTGATTAAGGACGAGAAGGCCGAGACCAACCCGAAGTGGGGCTTTCCGCCAGAGAAGAGACCGATAGAGATGCACATGCAGTTCGGCATAATAAACCTCGACAAACCGCCGGGACCCACGAGTCATGAAGTTGTTGCGTGGATTAAGAAGCTCTTCAACTTGAGCAAAGCCGGCCACGGTGGAACCCTTGACCCGAAGGTCAGTGGTGTTTTGCCGGTTGCTCTGGAGAGGGCCACCAGAGTTGTTCAGGCACTTTTGCCAGCAGGAAAGGAGTACGTTGCTTTGATGCACCTCCACGGTGACGTCCCCGAGGACAAAATCCTAGCCGTAATGAAGGAGTTCCAGGGAGAGATTATCCAGAGACCACCGCTGAGGAGCGCGGTTAAAAGAAGGTTGAGGACGAGGAAGGTTTACTACATTGATGTCCTCGAGATAGATGGCAGGGACGTTTTGTTCAGGGTGGGTGTCGAGGCAGGAACCTACATCCGTTCGCTCATTCACCACATAGGTTTAGCCCTTGGCGTCGGCGCCCACATGGCCGAGCTTAGGAGGACGAGAAGTGGCCCATTTAAGGAAGACGAGACGCTGGTGACGCTTCACGACCTCGTTGATTACTACCACTTCTGGAAGGAGGACGGCATTGAGAAATATTTCCGGCAGGCTATACAACCGATGGAGAAGGCAGTGGAACACCTTCCCAAGGTCTGGATTAGGGATTCTGCAGTTTCAGCGGTCACCCATGGTGCCGATTTGGCCGTTCCGGGGATAGTCAAGCTCCACAAGGGCATCAAGAGGGGCGATCTTGTTGCCATAATGACCCTCAAGGACGAGCTGGTTGCGCTTGGAAAGGCCATGATGACAAGCGGTGAGATGCTTCAGAGGAGCAAGGGTATAGCCGTCGATGTGGACAAGGTCTTCATGCCGAGGGAGTGGTATCCGAAACTTTGGGCCAAGTGAGTGCGTTTTTGTCACCTCTTTTCCCTAACTTTGCGCAAGCAAAGGTTGATAAACCCCTTACCTTATCCCCGACCATGACCCACTACTACTCAGAAGAGCCGGGCACGCCTTTGAAGACCAAGACCATAGAGGTCTGTCTTAGGGGGCACTGCTTCAAGTTCATCACAGCTAGCGGGGTGTTTTCCTTCGGCAAACTCGACAGGGGAACCGAACTTCTGATAGAGAACATGGTTCTCGATGAGAACTGGCGCGTTCTGGATTTGGGCTGTGGCTACGGTGCCATTGGCATCGTCGCCTCCCGCTTCGTTGACCATGTTATTATGACCGACGTGAACAGGAGAGCGGTTAGCATAGCGAGGAAAAACTTAAAAATCAACGGCGTTAGAAACGCCGAGGTCAGGTGGGGAAGCCTCTACGAGCCAGTTAAAGGGGAAAAATTCGACTCAATCATCACCAATCCCCCAGTGCACGCGGGAAAGGAAATCCTGAGGGAAATAGTTATAAACGCTCCCCGGCATCTCAACGATGGTGGCCTCCTGCAACTGGTGATTAAGACGAAGCAGGGGGCAAAGTATATTAAGGCCCTCATGGAGGAGCACTTTACCGAAGTGAGAGAGCTCGCGAAGGGGAGCGGTTACCGCGTGTACGCCGGGATTGCCTAGCCTGGGAAGGCGCGGGCCTTGAGAGCCCGTGGGCGTTTGCCCGCCGGGGTTCAAATCCCCGTCCCGGCGCCAAAATCCCTTTGATTCCCAAGAGGGATGGGAGGTGTATTCGTAATGACCGAGAACTTCAGGCACATAGTCCGTGTTGCGGGCGTTGATTTGGACGGACATAAGCAGTTGAGATGGGCACTGACAGGGATTAAGGGAATAGGAATAAACTTCGCAACTATGGTGCTCAGGGTTGCAGGGCTTGACCCCTACATGAAGGCCGGTTACCTCACCGACGAGCAGGTTAAGCTCATAGAGAAAATCCTTGAGGACCCCGTGGCCCACGGAATCCCTGCATGGGCGGTTAACAGGCCGAAGGACTACGAGACCGGCAAGGACATGCACCTCATTACGGCCAAGCTCGTTATGGCATGGCGTGAGGACATCAACAGGCTGAGGAGGATAAGGGCTTACCGCGGTATAAGGCACGAGCTTGGTCTGCCTCTCCGCGGTCAGAGAACGAGGTCCAACTTCAGGCACGGAACTACCGTCGGTGTTAGCAGGAGGAAGAAGTGAGGTGGTGTAAATGGGAGACCCGAAGAGGCAGAGGAAGAAGTATGAAACTCCCTCTCACCCCTGGATTAAGGAGAGACTCGACCGCGAGAGGGTTCTGAAGAGGAAGTACGCCCTCAAGAACAAGAAGGAGCTCTGGCGCCACGAGACCCAGCTCAAGGAGTTCAGGCGTAGGGCGAGAAGACTCCTCGCGGCCCGTGGAAAGCAGGCCGAAATTGAGAGGCAGCAGCTCCTCCAGAGGCTCTACAGGCTCGGCCTTCTCCCGGCCGATGCCGTTCTCGATGACGTTCTCTCTCTCACAGTTGAGGACGTCCTCGAGAGAAGGTTGCAGACCATCGTTTACAAGAAGGGTCTCGCTAGAACAATTAAGCAGGCCAGACAGCTCATAGTCCACGGCCATATCGAGGTCAACGGCCAGATAATCCGCTCGCCGGGTTATCTCGTCCTCCGCGAGGAGGAGGATGCCATAACCTACGCGAAGAACTCTCCCTTCGCCAAGGAATCCCACCCCGAGAGGATGGTTATTGAACAGGCCAAGCAGGGTGGTGAGGCATGAGCGAGGAAACCCAGCAGGTTAACCTTAAGAAGAAGGAGAAGTGGGGAGTTGCTCACATTTACTCCTCCTACAACAACACGATAATACACATCACTGACCTCACCGGGGCCGAGACGGTCTCTAGATGGAGCGGTGGTATGGTCGTCAAGGCCGACAGGGACGAGCCTTCTCCGTACGCGGCCATGATTGCCGCCAAGAGGGCCGCTGAAGAGGCTATGGAGAAGGGCTTCGTCGGCGTTCACATCAAGGTTCGCGCCCCGGGAGGAAGCAAGAGCAAGACCCCCGGTCCGGGTGCCCAGGCGGCCATTAGAGCTCTCGCCAGGGCAGGCCTCAAGATAGGGCGCGTCGAGGACGTCACACCGATACCGCACGACGGAACCAGACCCAAGGGCGGTAGGCGCGGTAGGCGCGTCTGATCCCTACAACTTCTTTTTTGGTGGTGCAAATGGAGCCGAAGTTTAAGATTCTGGAAAAGAGGGAGGACTCGATAAAGTTCATCGTTGAAGGCATAGACGTTGCCTTTGCCAACGCCCTCAGAAGGACTATTCTTGCCGAAGTTCCAACCTTTGCCGTTGATGAGGTCGAGTTCTTTGAAAACGACTCGGCTCTCTTTGATGAGATAATCGCCCACAGGCTCGCTATGATTCCCCTTACAACCCCGGTTGAAAGGTTTTCGCTCGATTCACTTGAGCTCGACGACTACACCGTTACCCTCTCCCTCGAGGCTGAGGGTCCGGGCGTGGTTTACTCCGGCGACCTCAAGAGTAGCGACGAGGAGATAAAACCCGCCAACCCTGACATTCCGATAGTCAAGCTCGCCGAGGGCCAGCGGTTAGTTTTCAACGCCTACGCAAAGCTCGGCCGTGGAAAGGACCACGCAAAGTGGCAACCCGGCTTCGTTTACTACAAGTATCTCACGAGAATACACGTGAGCAAGGAAGTCCCCGACTGGGAGGAGCTCAAGGGGCTCGCCGAGAGGAGAGGACTGCCCGTTGAGGAAAAGGACGACGAGCTTGTCATAACCACGACCAAGGCCTTCTACCTCCCGAGGAAGTTCGAGCCATATGAGGGCGAGAAGATTAGGGAAGAAGTAGTGCCCGAAACGTTCGTCTTTACCGTTGAAACTAACGGAGAGCTCCCCGTTGAGGAAATAGTGAGCATAGCTCTCAAGATACTGATGAGGAAGAGCGATAGATTTATAAACGAACTCCATAAATTAGCCGACTGACGCGGGGGTAGCCGAGCCTGGCCAAAGGCGCGGGATTCAGGGTCCCGTCCCGTAGGGGTTCCGGGGTTCAAATCCCCGCCCCCGCACCATAACGCTCACCCCGTCCACCTGTCGGTTTCCCTGCGAGAGCGTTGAGGAGGTATGTTCATGGTCAAGAGAACAGGACCCACCGATATTAACCTGAGGAGGCTCATTCGGGCACTCAGGAAGAAATCAAACGAGGAAGGAGTTAAGATATGGAAGGACATTGCCTGGCGCCTTGAGAGGCCGAGAAGACAGAGGGCCGAGGTAAACGTCAGCAAGATAAACCGCTACACCAAGGAGGGTGACACCGTTATCGTCCCGGGAAGCGTTCTTGGTGCAGGAAAGCTTGAGCACAAGGTTATCGTCGCCGCCTGGAAGTTCAGCGAGACTGCTAGGAAAAAGATAGTCGAGGCCGGGGGAGAGGCCATAACCATCGAGGAGCTTATGGAGAGGAACCCGAAGGGTAGTGGAGTAATCATAATGGAGTGATGGGCCATGAGGATTATTAATGCTGAAGGACTTATCCTTGGAAGGCTCGCCTCGAAGGTTGCCAAGATGCTCCTCGAGGGTGAGGAGGTCGTCATAGTCAACGCCGAGAAGGCCATCATCACCGGTAACAGGGAGGACATATTCGCCAAGTACAAGCAGAGAACCGAGCTCAGAACCAGGACCAACCCGAGAAGGGGTCCCTTCTACCCGAAGAGGAGCGATGAGATTGTCAGGAGAACAGTCAGGGGCATGCTCCCCTGGAAGACCGACCGCGGAAGGAAGGCTTTCAGAAGGCTTAGGGTCTACGTTGGTATTCCAAAGGAATTCGAGGGCAAGGAACTTGAGACCATAAGCGAGGCTCACATGTCGAGGCTTTCGACTCCAAAGTATGTCACCGTTGGTGAGGTTGCCAAGTTCCTCGGTGGAAAGTTCTGAGGTGAGAAAGATGAGGGTCATCCAGACTGCCGGAAAGAGGAAGACGGCCATTGCGAGGGCCACTATAAGAGAAGGAAAGGGAAGGGTGAGAATCAACCACAAGCCCGTTGAGATAATTGAACCCGAGATAGCGCGCTTCACCATCATGGAACCGCTCATCCTTGCCGGCGAGGAGATAGTCAGCAAGGTTGACATCGACGTCAAGGTCGAGGGCGGTGGCTTCATGGGACAGGCCGAAGCGGCTCGTGTTGCCATAGCCCGCGCGTTAGTTGAGTGGACCAACGACATGAACTTGAAGGAAAAGTTTATGAAGTACGACAGGACTATGCTCGTTGGCGACAGCAGGAGAACCGAGCCCCACAAGCCCAACCGCTCAACCAAGGGTCCGAGAGCCAAGAGGCAGAAGTCCTACCGTTGATGCCTTTCCTTTAACAATTTGAGGTGTGGAAAATGATAGTTCCCGTCAGGTGCTTCACCTGCGGAAAGGTGCTGGCCGACAAATACTACGAGTTCAAGAAGAGGGTCGAGGCAGGGGAAGACCCTGCTAAAGTGCTGGACGACCTCGGTGTCGAGAGGTACTGTTGCAGGAGAACGCTCCTCAGCCACGTGGAGCTCATCGACCAGGTAATGGTTTATAAAGTCTACTAAAAACCGCAATTCTGGGCGGGGCCGTGGGGTAGCTTGGTCTATCCTCCCGGCTTGGGGTGCCGGAGACCCGGGTTCAAATCCCGGCGGCCCCACCAACATTACGTTCACTGAAAAAACCTCTCTTGAAGGCGTTGGGAAAAGGGGTGGTAAGTATGTTCAAGTACACCCGCTTTGAGAAGGCCCGCATTATCGGTGCGAGGGCGTTGCAGATAGCCATGGGCGCTCCCGTGCTTATAGACGTCCCTGAGGGAATCACGCCCCTCCAGGCGGCCCTCATGGAGTTCGAGAAGGGAATAATACCCCTCACCGTAATAAGGCCGAGCTGATGAAAAATGACGGTGATAGAGAACATAGTCGGCAGGGTTGCAGTGCTCAAGGGCGGCAAATATTCCGTTGAGGTAGATGTTATCACGAGCTCGGGCTTCGGTAGGTTCGCCTCTCCAATAGACGAAAATCCGAGCCTCTACATAGCTGAAGCCCACCGGGCCGTGAGCGAGGTGGATGAGATAATCGGCCCCGAGCTTATAGGCTTCGATGCAACCGAGCAGGAGCTGATAGACAGCTACCTCTGGGAGATAGACGGTACCGAGGACTTCAGTCATATCGGAGCCAACACGGCATTGGCCGTCTCAATAGCCACCGCGAAGGCCGCCGCCAGCGAAAAGAACCTTCCCCTCTACAGCTACCTCGGGGGAACCTTCACCACCGAGTTACCGGTCCCCATCCTTGAGCTTGGCCACGGTGACGATTTTGACTACTACGTAATGGTCCGCGATTTGATGGAGATAACCGATGTCGTTGATGCTTTCACCAGCGTTCTTGAGAACGTCGATGATAACACCGTTGAGGCATATTCTAAAGCTACTGAAAAAGCGACCGATGAACTCGGCCTTGAGGTGGCCCTTGGCCTGGTTCAGAAAAGAGAACTCGATATTGAAACGGTCCTCTCAACGGTTGAGGATAACAACGTTGCCTACATAAAACCCCTGGGCGATGAGGAGCTCTTTCTCGAGCTAATAGCCGGAACCCATGGGGTTTTTGTTGACGGCGAGTACCTCTTCCGTGAGAAGGACATACTCGACAGGCGCTACTACAATGCTCTCTCCATAAAACCCATAAACCTTGGTACTCTCACCGACTTGTACAACCTCATAAACGACGCCAAGTCGGAGAGAATTGCTCCAATCCTCTCGGAGGCTCGCTATGAGTCCTCCGATGAGGCCCTTGCCCACCTCGCGGTGGGTTTCCGTTGCCCGGCGATGGTGCTCCGCAAAGACTCCATCGCCAGGCTGAATGAGCTCATAAGAATAGCCGAGGATTTGGGTGAAAGGGGCAGGATAATAACCTTTGAAGGATGAGGAGGTGTGAAAAGATGGAGGAATATCTCGTTCCACTTGATCAGTATCTAGCGGCCGGTGTCCACATCGGAACCCAGCAGAAGACCCAAGACATGAAGAAGTTTATCTACCGTGTCAGGCAGGACGGTCTCTACGTCCTTGACGTGAGGAAGACCGACGAGAGGCTTAAAGTTGCAGGTAAATTCTTGGCTAAGTTCGACCCAGAGAGCATTCTCGCGGTTAGTGTCAGGCTCTACGGTCAGAAGCCGGTTAAGAAGTTCGGTGAGGTCACCGGTGCGAGGGCAATCCCCGGCCGTTTCCTCCCGGGAACAATGACTAACCCCCAGGTCAAGAACTTCTTTGAGCCGGACGTCATTATCGTTACCGACCCAAGGGCAGACCACCAGGCCATGAAGGAGGCCGTTGAGATTGGAATCCCGATTGTTGCCCTCGTTGACACAGAAAACTTCCTCAGCTACGTTGATCTTGCCATTCCAACGAACAACAAGGGAAGGAAAGCACTCGCGCTCATCTACTGGATACTCGCGAGGGAGATACTCTACAACAGGAAGGAAATTGAAAATAGGGAGGACTTTAAGATTCCAGTTGAAGACTTTGAGATGAGAATTATAAGAACCTGAGGGGAAGTTTTTTAACTCCCCTCCCACTTTAATCTCCTCGCGCGGGGGTGCCCGAGCCTGGCCAAAGGGGCCGGACTTAAGATCCGGTGCCGTAGGGCTTCGCGGGTTCGAATCCCGTCCCCCGCACCAAACCTTTAAAAGTCCTTTCGTGAAGGAAACCCGTCAAGGTCATTTGAGGTGGTTGAGATGGCGAGATTTCCCGAGGCTGAGGCAAGAATCTTTAGAAAGCTTATCTGCATGCGCTGTGGTGCAACGAACCCATGGGGCGCAAAAAAATGCAGGAAGTGTGGCTACAAGGGGCTTCGCCCTAAGGCCAGAGAACCACGCGGTGGAGGACGCTGACTAGGTTTTCTTCAACTTTTTCAGTGTTTCTTCCAGAAACTCTATCCCCTCTTTTAGCAATTCTTCGCCCTTGGGCGTGAGCCTGTAGTACTTTCTGGCCGGTTTTCCAGTCTCGCTTTCCTGCCATTCCGCAGTTACATAACCTTCCTTTTCAAGCTTGTAGAGAACTACATATGAACTGACTGTTGCTGGTTCAAAATCAAATGCCTCTTTTATGCGCTCTTTCAGTTCATAGGCATACATTGGCCTTTCTTTGAGAAGCCTCAAGATATAAAGCCAGAGCACTTCCTTCGTGACCTTATTCCTTAATCTTTCTATTGGGGTTGTCATAATCTCACCTGTTTTATGTCTTGTAAATATTTTTGGAAGATGTAATTTAAGCCTTTTGGGGAAAGGTTTTATACACAGTTATCCTTAAGAACCATTGGGATGAGCCATGGAGTTCAACATAAATACCATGTTTAGTGATATGGGTGTTGGGGCTATTGTGGGTTTTGTTACTGGATATGCCCTTAAAAAATTGATGAAACTGGCTATGGCTTTGATAGGAGTATACGTTCTAAGTCTGTTTTACCTCCAACAGAAAGGCGTGATAACCATCAACACGGATAAGCTTTTCAACCTCACAAACAACATTACTCAGCAGGTTGTTAACGTAAGTCAGAAAGTTCTTGGAATCCTTCCAGGGACTAGTGCTTTTGTTGCAGGCTTTTATTTGGGTTTTAAAAAAGGTTAAGGGGTTAAACCTTCCCGCGGTAGAGAATCTTGACGAGCTCCTCAGGGAGGCCTTCCCTTTTGATTTTCTCCTCCACAAGCTTCTTCTCCTTCTCATATTCAACCTCGATGAACTTTGCATGAAGCGTGTCAACATCAACCAGAGCGAAAGTTGCTTTGTGGTTCTTGCTTGGTGGATAACCAATGCTTCCCGGACAGATTACCCTACCATACCGGGTCATTGCATTAACTGGGTATTTCGGTGATGCAACGAATAATATCTCGTAGTCCTTCACGGGCCTCATTATGGCCTCGTAGTAGCTCGTCGGCTGGTCGGGGAGAACTTGTCCCTCGAATGGGTTCAGTGGACTTCCGTAGACACCAAAGATGTCGTTTTTACCAATCTTGTCCACTAAATAAATCGGCAGGTCCCTTATGAACTCTCTGCCTTCATGTCCGAGGTTTTCCCATGTGTACTTGAGGGCCTTCTTGACGTAATCTGGATAGTTGAGCTTATCAATGTAATCAGGACCCTCTGCATGAGGATCGCTGGCCGCTATTACTTGGTCAAACTCGCCCCTGATGACCTTGACGGTGTTGTTCCTGATGAGGTCATCGAGAGTATCAAGAACCTCCCGCGGATACGGGAATAGTCCTACAACGTTTCCAAGAATGTAGTACTTTTCAATCTCGTATCCTTCCTCCTTAAGGGCCTCTATCTTTTCGAGAGCCTTGGCCAAAGCCGGAAGGTTACCGTTTATGTTCGCTAAAACGGCCACGTACACCATGGTATCACCCCCTTTTTCTTACCAAAAGAAACTAAAAAATCTAGAGTATTTAAACATTTCGGATTGTCCTATAGTCTAAAATCTTGGAGCGTCCAAAAGGGAGAAGTCAGAAGGGGAGAATCTTTTTCCTTCTTTTTCTGCTCTTCTTCTCCCTGTTTATACTCTCGAGGTAGAGCAGGAGGGCGTCCTCTATCATCTGCATCACCTCCTTTTGTTTTTTATTTGAATTCCGATATGGCCAGGTCTTTGTGGAGATAAATTTTGATAAAGGATAATTAACCATGCACTGACTGAGTGTGATTTTAAAGTAAGGTTTTAACACCAAATTGAATCTTTAAGTGGTTTCACTTTTATTGGCGCCCAAAGGGTGCATTCTCAGTGAAACACTAGTCAAGGGAGCGAATAAAGAGGAAACCTCCTTGAGAGGCACCTCATCTTTTGCCAGCGCTGAAACTTTTGGAAAAAGTTTCATCAAAGTTTGTGATTCTTTTGAGTGCCCTTTTAAGAGTGTCCGCGTCCCTGAAAGGCCTTTTGAAACTTGGATTGTACTTTTCTAAACCAAAAACACTCTCCAGGGGCAAGCAACGAGAACCCACTTGGAAATGAAATTTTTCATACTTAATTTCCGCCAGCGCTTGCGCAAGCAAGGGCTGATGGCGGACCGGCGGGGCTTCGAACCCCGGACCTGCGGCTTAGGAGGCCGCCGCCCTATCCTGGCTAGGCTACCGGTCCATTATCCCCTAATCCCTCCCAGAGAATAATATTTAAAGTTTACGGTTTACTTTCAGTGGTGGATAGACATGATAGATGACCTAGATATCAAGATAATATCCCTTCTTCAGAAGAATGCAAGGCTCTCTTATAGAGAGATAGCGAGAGAACTTAATGTTGCCGTTGGAACAGTATATAACAGAATAAAGAAACTTGAAGATGGGGGGGTTATTAAGGGCTATGCTCCAGTTTTAGATTACGAAAAACTTGGATTTGGGTTGACTGCGATCATTGGAATTAAAGCCCAGGGTAGGAAAATAACTGAGATAGAGAGGCAGATTGCCAAGAAAGCAAGGGCAATGATGGTCTACGACATAACTGGTGAGTTCGATATAATTGTTGTGGCAAAGTTCAAAAGCAGAGAAGAAATGAATAGTTTTGTTAAGTGGATACTTTCATTAGATGGTGTTGAAAAAACAAACACAAGTGTTGTTATGCAGGTCATTAAAGAAGAGCCGAGATTATCCCTTGAGGATTAAGATTTCACCTAAAAAGCGCTTTGCAAAGTCTTCAAAACTTTCCACAGGAAGCTCGACTTCTTTCCCGTTTACTTTTCCCCTAAATACATACCGTCTTGCAGTTATCTCCTTGATTTTTTTGAACTCTGGACTTTTTCTTACTGTCTCCTCGAGAACCCTTGTGAACTCATCGCTGTCCACTTCAACGACGACTCCCTCTATTACAACGCGCTTTCCGCACTCGTTCTCATCGCACTCAAACTTAAAAGGAACGCCGGGGGCGAACTCTATTGGCAGGCTCAGCCCCTCGGCGTTGTATATAAATCCCTTCATTTCAATCCAACCTTATGAGGCTTTCAACGGGGAACTCGTATTCCTCCCGGAGTTTCTCCACGATGTCACCAACGCTTATGAGAAAGAACATGCCTACCGGCTTTGCACCCGCCTGCCTCGTCATCTCCACGAGGGCCCTCTGGGTTTCTCCGCTCCTTATGACGTCGTCAACTATGAGTACGTTCTCTCCCTTCTTCAGTGCCCACTGGGGCAGGTAGAGCGTCATGACACTCCCCGAGGCACTTGGGACGTAGCTGACCTCGTAGAACTTCTCAACACCGACTTCTTTCTTCTTCTTGGCGTATACGACATCAACCCCAAGTTCTCTCGCTATATGAACACCCAAGGGTATGCCATCTGTTGCTGCTGTTAAAACTTTGTCAACATCTTTATCAAAGTATCTTCCCGCGACTTCTTCGGCTATGAGGCTCATGAGAGCAGTATCACTAAGAACGGACATATTGTCAAAAAATCCGTGTCTGTCAAACTTTATCCTCTTCTTAACTTCCTCCTCAAGGTTTATGTAAGGCAGAAGGAGTTCGAGTAGTTCCTTTGTTCTCTCAGCGCTTGGCAGAACCTTTCCACGAACGTATCTATTCAATACCGTTATTGGAAGACCGGTTATTTTAGATAGTTCTTCGTAGGTGTAACTTTTCTTTAGGAGCCTTAAGATTCTGATGAGTCTGAGCTTTTCTTGAACGGACTTCAACTGGCTCATTCTCTCACCTCCGCGTGCCCGTGGTTTAACAAAAAAATGTATAAATACGTTTCGGTTCACCCGAGAACCTTTCGGCGGTAGCTCTCTATGATATCCTGGTATTCCTTCAGAAGAAACTCCTTGGTTACGGGTTTTCCCTCAGGATGGTCAAGTCCGGGACAGAAGGAATCCTCCTTCACGTAGATTTCCATCTTTTTTCCATGCTTAACGAAGATAAACGGATAGAGCCTACAGGCGAGGGGACGGTGGTCGTAGATTTTGCACCTTTTCGTTTCGGGGTCGAGGAAGATACACGCCCCATCGAAGGGTCTCTTTCTTATTGCGTAGCCGAGGAATTTGTTTCCCCTGTAGAAGAGCTTCTCGTAGTCAACGAACTCCCAGGCATTGTAGCCGAGCTCCTCGATTTTGGCTATATCTTCATCCCGCAGGGGAATTTCAAGCTCATAACAGCATTTGCCACAGTTTTCAACGCATTTAAATTTAAAAGATGGGTCGTAGTCCACTTCAAGTGTTTCTAAATCAATGGTTGCGACCCATCTTTTCACTACTTCACCCCCGATATGTGCTGGCTATCAGAGTTTCGGTCATCTCGATTTCCTTTATTTTTCTGAGGGTTTCGTCGTGGAACTTGTCCAAGTCGTCAATGGTCGGAACCTCAACGCGAAGGATTATGTCGTATTCCCCGTAAACCCTGTACGCCTCCTTGACTCTAGGATCGTTCTTAAGCTTCTCATAGACTTTTTCTTCATTTCCGGGCTTAACAACTATCAGGACAAAGGCCTCAATCATATCCCAAACCCCCCAAGGTTGAATTTTTTGGCCATCTTGGCGAGTTTTCTCTTGTTCATACTCTTAAACATCTTCTTCATTTGGTTGTACTGGTTTAAAAGCTCTCTGACTTCAGCGGTGCTCGTTCCCGAACCTCTGGCTATTCTCTTTATCCTTGAGTAGTTGATTATCTCCGGGTGTTCAAGCTCCTCTTCGGTCATGGAGTCCATAATCACGCGGTATCTTTTCAGCTTCTCCTCGCCAACCCTTATTGCGTCGTCGGGCAAAGAGTAACCGAGACCCGGAATCATCTGGAGTATCTGCTTTAGCGGTCCCATCTTCTGCATCGCTTCAAGCTGGACGTACATGTCCTTGAGGTTGAATTTGCCCTTGAGGAACTTCTCCACGTCCTCTTCCTTGAACTCCTGCTGTTTCTGGAGCTCTTCAATCTTCTCCAAGAGACCCTGAATGTCACCAAGGCCGAGGAGCCTTGATACGAAGCGCTTGGGGTCGAAAGGCTCCAAATCGTCTATTCTCTCACCGACGCCTATGAACTTAATCGGTGCACCTGTTGCGGCAACTGCAGAGAGGGCACCTCCACCCTTTGCGCTTCCGTCGAGCTTCGTCACTATTATTGAGCCTATCGGGGTAGCCTCCTTAAATGCCAGCGCCTGGTTGTATGCCTGCTGACCAATGGTTCCGTCTATGACAAGGATGACCTCGTGGGGCTTTATTGCCTCGCTTATCTGCCTCATCTCCTCGATTAGTCCTTTCTCTTCCTTGTGCCTTCCGGCAGAGTCCACGATGATAACATCAACGCCCTTCTCGCGGAAGTGCTCAACTCCCTCTCTTGCGAGCTTAACCGCGTCCTTCTCCTCTGGATTTCCAAAGACCTCAATACCGTACGGGTCGAGGAGCTGTCTGAGCTGATGGTAGGCTCCGGGACGCCAGGTGTCGGAGCATACGACGCCGACCTTGTAGCCCCTCTTCTGAAGGTATCTCGCAAGCTTCGCCACACTGGTCGTCTTTCCCGAACCCTGAATACCCACAGTAAGCAGAACGGTTGGCTTCTCCTTTATCTCGAGGGGCTTCGCCTCTGTTCCAAGGAACTTTGTGAGCTCCTCGTAGACTATTTTGATTATGTGCTCCTTCCTGCTTACGCCCGCGGGCGGTTCCTCCTCAAGGGCCCTTTTCTGTATCGTCTTAGTGAGCTGTAGGACAAGTTTAACGTTGACGTCCGCCTGCAGAAGGGCCCTCTGGATGTCCCTGACCACTTCCTTTATCGTTGCCTCATCAACAGTTCCGGAGCGGGCGAGTTTTTTAAGGGCGTTGTTGAGGGCCTTTCCGAGCTTTTCTAATGCCATCTCACCACCGCTACTATGATGGTTGAGAAGTTTATAAACGGTTGGGTGAGCAATCTATGTATAAATGCATTCATTTTCTCGAAATAGAGACTTTATACCTCTGTTTTCTGAACAAACATATACATTAAAGTCCAAAAACCGTCCTGAGACACTTTTTGAGCGAGCATAGCTCTGAAAATGTCATTTCTGCTAAAAACAGCGCTGAAAACCTTTTTAAACTGGAAAAAGCCTATAACATTATGGAAAAAACGGAAAGGAGGTGAGAAACATGATTTGGCCGATGGTCATGTACGAGTACATGCTCATGCGTGAGAAAAAGAGGAGGAAACCAATCCCGGAGGAACTCGAGTACGTCGAGATGCTCGAGTGAACTATTTAAGGGTCTTTTCTATTTCCTTCCGGTGATGCTATGAGGATTCATCACGAGTGCGTTGCCTGTGCTATAAACCAGTGTCAGAAGATAGTTGAAATGAGTCTGGCAGATGAAGCCTCCCGCAGGAAGGCAATGTTGTTCTCGCTGAAGCGTGCCTCGGAGCTTTTCTCTGAGGATTCCATTCCAGCGGTCGTCGGTGGCCTTCTTTTCCTCGACCTCTACGACTTTATTGGAAACAACGACCCCTTTGAGAACTACAAGAGGGTTTCCAATGAGGTTGCAAAAGGGCTCGTTGGCCATTTCAGTGGCGCTGACCTGGGGATGGCGTTAAAGCTGGCAATAGCCGGTAACGTTGTTGACTTCTCGACCGGTTACAACCCCGAGAAGCTTGAAGGGGATATAAAACGGGTTCTTGAAGAAGACCTTTACATAGACCACAGCGATGAGCTTTTTAGGAGGCTTAAGGGCGCGAAAACCCTCCTTTACCTTGTGGACAACTGCGGTGAAATATACTTTGACAGGCTTTTCATTGAGCAATTACTTGAGGAGTTCCCCCATCTCAGGGTTACCGTGGCCGGAAAGGAAGGCCCAATAATAAACGACGCAACCGTTGAGGACTTAGTCAACGCGGGCTTTGGGGAACTCGCGGAGGTAATCTCGACGGGCTCACGGTTGCCCGGAACGCCCATTGAACACGTTTCAGATGAGTTCCTTGAAGTCTTTCGCTCGGTGGATGTTATAATAGCCAAGGGGCAGGCCAACTTCGAGACCCTCAGCGAGCTTAATGATTCCAGGATTTTCTTCCTGCTGAAGGCCAAGTGTCCTGCGATAGCGAGGGAAATCGGCGTCCCAATGGGTTCCCTGCTGTGCCTCAACTCGTATCTTCGCTGATTGTCGATATTATTTTTAACGAATGTCTATCAGAAAGCTTTTTATACTTTGAAGTTGTATATACTTGTGGTGAGCGGTATGTCGACGATTATTAAACGCGACCCCAAGAAGTTTTTGAGAGAAATGAGCGTCCACTATGGCGACGTATGGAGAATGCCTTCAAGCAAATACCTTCTCAGGCCGGACTTTGTTGTTGTTGACCCCAAAACCGGAAAGAAAACGAAGGTCAGCTTTGTGTCACTTGATGATGGTGAGGTCGTCGGTGTCGTTTACGACGAGATGGGATGATTTCGTCTTTTGTCTTACAACTTCTGGCTCTGGCCGGAAGTCATAAATAGAGTTCTGTTCTATCTGACTCGGTGGGAGCATGCCTGTTGACCTTTCCAATGAGGCCCTCTATTTAGCGAGAAGCATTAAAGACCCATACTTAAGGGCCATAACCTACGCGAGAATCGGATATTACATGCACAGGATGAAAAACCCGCGCTATGGAGAAGCCTTCACAAGAGCCCTTAAAGCTGTGGCATCAATTGACAACCCGGTTCTCCTTGTAAAGGCCCTCATCGAGGTTGCCACCTTCCTTGGAAAGACCGGCTCCAAGAGCGCGACCAAAACGTTCCTTCAGGCTTACGAATCGATTAAAACGTTCCCCCAACCTCTTAGGGATGAGATGCTTGAGGAGCTCGTACACAAACTTCTGGAACTCGGCAGGACGGATGATGCATTCTTCTACGCCAAGGAGATTGAGAACAACGTTAAGCGCAACGATGCCCTCCTTAGGGTTCTCCACAACTACATTGAAGCTGGCAACCTCAGAAAGGCACGGCTCATTCTCGAGCTCATCGAGGACGAACCCTGGCACTCAATAGCGGCTTACGAGGTTCTCAAAGAACACCTCAAGAGGGAGGAGTTTGGTAGTGCCATAAAGGTGCTTTCCGAGTTCAGGAGCGAGTACTGGCTTGGAGAGGCCATGAAAGCCGTTGCGGTTCATCTCAAAAAGGCCAACGTTCCGGAGGGAACCTACGAGAAGTTCGTTGACGTCGCCCTCAGCATATCGTCCAAGGTTGGCTTTGAGGTTCTGATGTCCTTCCTCGTTGGTGTGGCCTCGCAGGGGGAGGTCGACTTTGTAATCGGGGTGCTTTCAAAGGTTCCGCGCGAGTTTCATCCCGACCTTCTAAGGTCAGTTGTGCAGGCCGTTCTTGACAGGCCCGAGCTCCTTGAGAGGCTCCTTGACAGACTAATCGGCGATGAGAAAGAGTTCGTTATGAGCTTGATACTCGATTCCCTTCTCGAAAGGGAGCCAAGCAACAACTACCGCGAACTCGTTAAGAGAATCGGCTCTGAAACCGACAGCGAGAGGATAATCGTCAAGGCAGTCCGCTACCTGTCGAAGCTCCACGCCTACGATGACGCATGGGAGCTCGCTTCGAAGGTCACCGATCCCTACCTTCGCTCGCTGGCCTTCGGGAGCATTGCCGTTGAGAAACTCAAGGAAAACGACGTTGACGGGGCAATTGATGCGGCCCTTGAGGTTAAGGACCCCCGCTGGGGTTCCTGGCTACTCAGCGAAATCCTCGCCAAAATCCTTGAGGTTCAGGCCGGCGGCGAGCTGAAAGAGGACATCGAAGAGAGAGCAGAGGCACAGCGCAAACTGTGGGAGACCAGCTAAGGTTTTAAAGTCCTTCCTTCAATTCTCTTTTCAGGTGATACCATGCCGAGGATAGCCATTATTGGGGGCTCCGGTGTCTACGACCCGAAACTGCTCGAAAACATAAGGGAAGAGATAGTTGAAACGCCTTACGGAACCGTTAGGGTCAAGGTTGGAACGTACAAGGACGAGGAAATAGCGTTCCTGCCCAGACACGGCGAAAAGCACAGTGTTCCACCCCACAAGATAAACTACCACGCCAACATCTGGGCCCTTCATGAGCTCGGCGTTGAGAGGATTCTAGCGACTTCTGCAGTCGGTTCGCTCAACCTCGACATGAAGCCCGGCGACTTCGTAATCCTTGACCAGTTGATGGACTTCACAAAAACCCGGCATTACACCTTCTACGACGGTGAGGACAGCCCGCACGACAGGAAGTTCGTTGCCCACGTGGACTTCACCGACCCCTACTGCCCCGAGCTCAGGAAGGCCCTAATCACCGCCGCAAAGGAGCTCGGCTTCACCTATCATCCCACTGGAACCTACGCCTGCATGGAGGGGCCGAGGTTCGAGACGAGGGCCGAAATCAGGGCCTTAAAGATACTCGGTGCGGACGTCGTTGGCATGACACAGTGTCCGGAAGCAGTTCTCGCGAGGGAGCTTGAGATGTGCTACGCGAGCGTCGCCATTGTGACAAACTACGCCGCTGGGATAAGCAAGGAGAAGCTCACCCACACCGAGGTGGTTGAACTGATGGCCAGGAAGGGTGAGGAAATAAAGCTTCTCCTCATGAAGGCCGTCGAGCACATTCCGAAGGAACGTCGCTGTCCGTGCAAGGATGCCCTTAAGGGTGCAACGGGCGAGTGATTTCACCTTTAATTTTTTAGAGAAAGGATTGTTCAGTTGTGGTGGGGCCGCCGGGATTTGAACCCGGGTCACGGGCTCCCAAAGCCCGCAGGATAGACCAAGCTACCCCACGGCCCCAGCGGTAGGAGCATCATGACATTCCCTTATTAAATTTTTCGCTCTGATTTGGCACTAGAAGAGGTATAACAAATTTAAATTTGTAGAGAATGTCGATGTAACAAGACAAGTAAAATAGCTGGTGCGGTGGCCGGGATTTGAACCCGGGCCAGCGGCGTGGCAGGCCGCTGTCCTAGCCAGGCTAGACTACCACCGCACAGACCCGATAGTAACTCATCAGGAGAGCGTTTATAAGTTTTTCGGTTTAATTAAAGGTTAAATTTATAAACACTCTTCTAGAAGGGTTAGCGGGCAGTGCCCCGGTGGCCTAGTCTGGATAGGGCGCGAGGCTGCGGACCTCGAGGTCCGGGGTTCAAATCCCCGCCGGGGCGCCAGTTAAACTTCGTTTCTCTCAACACTCACGCCGAGTTCAAAGAGCTCCCTTGAGATTTTCCTCAACCTCTCGTCGCCCATCCTCTTGGCCTCCTCCAGCATCTCAAAGGCGAGGAACTTGAGGATTCTGCCCCTCTTCCAGCCGTCAGTGGCCCAGATGAGGACATTTCTCAGGAAATCTTTGTCAACGCCCCTCGCCTTTGTGACCTCGTAGGCGACCATCAGCCTAGTCACCGGATTGTGGGTTTTTTCCAGATATCTCAGGACGAGTTCCGGGTTTTCGACGTTCCTCCTAGCGAGAAGTGAACCAAGAACCTGGGAGAACTCCAGTTCGTCAAAAATCTTCTCGGCCTTACTTACGTCACCGCCCTCGAAAAGTTTCACGCCTATCTCCTCAAGATAGAAGCTCCTGAAGGGCTCTGGTAGGCCTCTGGCAAGTTTTTCGGCCTCTTCAAGTTCCCCTTCATCAAGTAGTTTCCGGATGTATTCAAAAACGTAGCTTTCGGGCTCCCTTTCCTCCTTAAAAACGGGCTTCGGTGGTTCCCATTTTGGAGCTTTCTCGGTTCTCTCAACTAACCCGGTCTTTACATCCCCCTTTATTCTGTGGACTACCGAACCGGGCATTAGCTTGCCGTCTTTGTAGACAATCCCGTATGGGAGGGGTTTCAGGTCTTCTAAATCCCTCTCGTCGAGTTTTAGGTCGCTCAGGCGAATCTCGATGCCTTTCGTTGCTATTGCCCTCGCCAGAAAGTTGCTAATCGCCCGAAAAGCCTTCTTCCTGAGAAAGGCGTTCCCAATCTTTCTGGCCGTTTCGAGGGCCTCCTTGAACCTTCCATCCCTGGAAAAGATGTAGGCAAGGGAACGAAGGGTTTCATCCCTTATGGTTGGCTCCTCTATGGAGGTTGCAACCTCAATGGCCCTCTGGGGGTTATCTGCCAGCGCCTCTGCAACCCATTTGAGTGCGTAGGAGCGCCAGTAGGGGTCTTCTATTTCCTGCGCTACCTTCCCGGCTTTTTCAACATCCCCCTCTCCGAGGAGCTGTCTGACGAGCAGAAGCCTCTCGTCCATCTCAACCCCTCAGCCCGGGGAACCATACCTTCTTTCCGGCCTTCTCCTTTTCCTCGTCCCATTCGTGGAGGATTTTAACAGCTTCACTTGCAACTAAAGCGGCTTCCCTTTCTCCAGCCTTTCCAAACTCGTTGGTAATCCTGTTGGCGAAGACCGCGCAAACGCAACCGGCCCTCAGTCCATAGATGTTCGCCAGCGTGTAGAGGGTAGCCGCCTCCATCTCGAAGTTCGTAACCCTCGCCTGTCTCAGGTCGTCGAGTATGTTCCTGGCAAAGCTCGGGAAGTAGCCGTTTAGGCCCGGTCTTCCCTGGCCGAGGTAGAAGCTGTCGGTTGAAGCGGTAATGCCGAGGTGGTACCTAACGCCCAGGCTCTCTGCCGCTTCAATCAGAGCCATCGTTACCTCCAAGTCGGCCACCGCCGGATACTCAACGCGAACGTACTGCTTTGAAGTTCCCTCGAGCCTAACGGCCGCCCTCGCTATAATCAAATCCCCTATCTCCATCCCCGGCTGTATCGCTCCGGTTGAGCCAACCCTGATGAAGGTATCCGCTCCAATAGCGGCAAGCTCCTCAACAGCTATGGCAGTGGAAGGCCCGCCTATTCCGGTGGAGGTAACGCTTATGCGGACGCCCTTGTATTTACCCGTGTGCGTCCTGTACTCGCGGTGGAAGGCTATCTCTTTAGCTTCGTCCCAGAGGGAGCTTATCTTCGGAACCCTCTCGGGGTCTCCGGGAAGGAGGACGTAGCGCGCAACATCACCAGGCTTGCAGGCTATGTGGTACTGGTAGCCTTCCTCCGTCTGTGGTCTCTCAGCGGAGATAAACTTCTCTACCATGGCAACCACCTTTTTATGCGTTTGTGCACTATAATCGACGTTAAACTAAAAAGCCTTTGGGGTTGGGAGCATGCTCCGGTGCACCCGCTGTGGGAAGACCTATCCAGAGAGCTTCCGTTTGAGATGCGACTGCGGAGGAACGTTGCTCGTTGAGCGGGAGCACTACGACTTCTTCGGGAACCTTTTGAATTACTTGGACATGCGTCGCTACCTCAACTTTCTTCCCGTTGGCGGTAACTATCTCCCCCCGGCCGTTCCGGTAATAACTCCAACCGTTCCACTTGACATCAACGGCGTCCTGGCCCTCTTCAAGCTCGACTACCTCCAGCCGAGCGGTTCCTTCAAGGACAGGGGAACCTTCGTAACCGTGGGGAAGCTCATGGAGGAGGGAATCAGAGAGGTCGTCCTCGACAGTTCCGGAAACGCCGCTTTGAGCATGGCCCTCTACTCCCTCCCGGCGGGCATAAAGGCGCATATCTTCGTCTCCTACGATGCAATGCCAGGGAAGGTTTCTCTCCTCCAGAGGCTTGGTGCGGTCATTCACTTCGTTGATGGGGACAGGATGGCCGTCCACGGCAAAGCCGAGGAGTTCGCGGAGAGGGAGGGCCTAACCTACGTCTCCCACTGGCTCAACCCCTACTTCATCGAGGGAACCAAGACGGTTGCATTCGAGGTTTACGAGCAGGTCGGCCTTCCTGACTACGTTCTGGTTCCAACTGGAAGTGGAACGCTCTTCCTCGGCCTCTGGAAGGGTTTCAGGGAGCTTGAGAAGATGGGCGAGATAGCAAAGCTTCCTATCTTTGTGGCCGTCCAGGCTTCTGGTTATGAGAGCCTCTGTGAGCGCTCCCCCGTGAGGAACAACCTGGCAGATGGGATAGCCATTCCAAACCCCCCGCGCCTTGAGGAGATGAAAAGGGTTTTGGAAGAAACCAGCGGCCTCTGCGTTAGCGTTGATGAAATTGAAACCAAAGGGGCATTGAGCTGGCTGAAGAGGGCGGGCTTTCTCGTTGAGCCCACCTCGGCCGTTGTTCTAAGTGCCCTCTGGAGGCTGATTGAGACCGGTGAGATTGCCGAAGGCTCGAGGGTTCTGCTGCCCCTTACTGGTTCGGGCCTTAAACTAACCGAAGGTATTTAAAGTCTCACAACTATTAAAGGGTGGAGGTGAGGGAGATGATTAGGTATCCAGCGGTTGCCGGAAGCTTCTATCCGGCTGACGATACGCTCATAGAGATGCTGGAGGAGTTTTTCAGCGACCTGGGTGAGGAAGGAAGCGAGAGGAAAATCACAGCCGGAGTTGCGCCCCACGCTGGTTACGTATTCTCGGGCTACACTGCCAGCAGGACATACAAGGCGATATTTGAGGACGGCCTGCCCGAGACCTTCGTAATCCTCGGGCCGAACCATACCGGCCTGGGCTCGCCCATAGCGGTCTATCCTGAAGGCGAGTGGCTCACTCCTCTGGGGAGCATAGAGGTCGATGCTGAGATGGCAAAGGCCATAGCGAGGCTATCGGGAATTGCTGATTTGGACGAGCTGGCCCACAAATACGAGCATTCCATAGAGGTGCAGGTTCCTTTCATCCAGTATCTCGCTGAGAAAGCCGGAAAGGACGTTAAAATCGTCCCGATAACCCTCGGCATTCAGGACGAAGACGTCGCGAGGGCGCTTGGAAAGGCAATCTTCGAAGCCAGTGAGGAACTCGGCAGGGACGTTGTTGTCATAGCCAGCACGGACTTCATGCACTACGGCCCGGTTTATGGCTACGTGCCGTTTAGGGCTAGGGCCGATGAGCTCCCGCATAGAATCAAGGAGTGGGACTTCAGGCTAATCAGGAGAATCCTTGAATTCGACGTTGACGGCCTGTTTAGAGAACTTCGTGAGATGAGGCACACGATGTGCGGGCCCGGTGGCGTTGGAACGGCGATAGTCTACTCGCGCCTCGCTGGAGCGGTTGAGGCTGAACTTTTGCACTACACGACGAGCTATGAGGTCAGCCGCTCGACGGACGCGGTAGTTGGCTACGCGAGTATAGTGATGAGGAAGTGAAAACCAAAAGTCAGATAAAACTTTTCCCTCTTTTGCATTTTGGGAGGGTCGAAGATGAGGGTTCTAGCTTCAGCCCCGGCTAAAATTATCCTCTTCGGCGAACATAGCGTGGTTTACGGAAAGCCTGCCATCGCTGCCGCGATAAACTTGAGAACCTATGTGCGTGCGGAGTTCAACGATTCTGGCAGAATAAAGATAGAGGCCCACGACATAAAGACTCCAGGTTTAATAGTGTCCTTCTCCGAGAGCGAGATTTACTTTGAGAGCGACTACGGAAAAGCAGCTGAGGTTCTCAGCTACGTCAGACAGGCGATAGAACTCGTGAAGGAAGAAGCGGACAAAAACGGGAGGGGCATAACGGTCTCGATAACCTCCCAGATACCGGTTGGGGCGGGTCTCGGCTC
Organism: Thermococcus sp.; assembly: GCF_027011145.1. Taxonomy (NCBI): domain Archaea; kingdom Methanobacteriati; phylum Methanobacteriota; class Thermococci; order Thermococcales; family Thermococcaceae; genus Thermococcus; species Thermococcus sp. The sequence goes on from NZ_JALVAO010000040.1 coordinate 54,715, forward strand.
ATCGGCGGCAGTTGCGGTTGCCACAATAGGCGCGGTTTCAAAGCTCCTTGGTCTGGAACTCACCAACGAGGAGATTGGAAAGCTCGGCCATAAGGTTGAACTCCTCGTCCAGGGAGCTTCAAGCGGTATAGACCCGACGGTTTCGGCAATCGGAGGCTTCATTCACTATGAGAAGGGCAAGTTCGAGCACCTACCCTTTATGGAACTGCCGATAGTCGTGGGTTACACGGGCTCAAGTGGCTCGACCAAAGAGCTGGTTGCGATGGTCAGGAGGACATACGAGGAGATGCCCGAGATTGTTGAGCCGATACTGGTCTCGATGGGCAAGGTAGTGGAGAAAGCTAGAGAAGTTATCCTCTCGGATTTGGACGATGAAACGCGCTTCAAGACCCTTGGAAAACTCATGAACATAAACCACGGCCTTTTAGATGCCCTCGGCGTTTCCACGAAAAAGCTGAGCGAACTCGTTTATGCGGCTAGAACCGCCGGAGCCCTGGGAGCAAAAATAACCGGTGCCGGTGGCGGTGGATGTATGTACGCGTTAGCTCCAGAGAAGCAGAGCGAAGTGGCAACGGCCATAACAATAGCCGGCGGAACGCCGATGGTAACGGAGATAAGCAGGGAAGGGCTTCGCATAGAGGAGGTGATACCGTGATAATAGTTAAGCTCGGCGGGAGCGTTTTCAGCGACAAGAAAGGAAAAGCCGAGAACTTCAGGGAGAAAGTCGTCCGCTCGATAGCGCGGGAAATCGGGGAGTTCTACCCCGATGAAGAGTTCATCGTCGTTCACGGCGGGGGAAGCTTCGGGCATCCGGAGGCAAAGAAATACGGGATTAGGGATGGCCTCCTCGGCCTTTCGGGCGAGTCCCTCTTTTGGCGCAAAAAGGGGTTCTCACTCACTCACCATGCGATGCTCAGGGCGAGCATGAAAATAGTGGAGGCGTTCATTGGGGAGGGTTTGCCTGCCGTTTCAGTCTCAAGCTCCTCCGTTTTCCTCATGGACTCCAACAGGGTTGCCTACGGTGACGTTGAGCCGGTTAGAAAGCTGATTGAAACGGGCTTTATCCCGGTTCTCTTTGGAGACGTTGCCGTTGATTTGGCCCGGGGCGTTGACATACTCTCCGGCGACCAGATAGTTACCTACCTCACAAAGCTCTTCAGGCCGAGGAAGGTCGTTTTCCTGATGAGCGTTGACGGCATCTACGAGGGAAAGCCCGGCGAGGGAACACTGCTCTTCGAGATTCCCTCCGGGGAAATCGACGGCCTCATAGAGCGCCTCAAGAAACTTTCTGGCCCAGACGGTGACGTCACGGGGGGGATAATCAACAAGCTTAGGGAAGCAAAGGAGATAGCCCGCTTTTCAGAGGTCTGGTTTGTCAACGGCTTGATTCCGGGAAGGCTGAGCGGGGCCATCAAGGGGGACGGCTTCGGCACGAGGATTGTTCCCTGATTCGAAAACTTTTTATTTTTGTTCGTAATCCTGATAACCATGCTACGTAAGACAATCGCACTCGTCCTTCTCCTCATGGTAGCCCTCTTGGGCCTCCTGAAGGCATCTTCCAGCGGTTACCTCAGCGCTCTCGATGCACATCCAAGCGACCTTAACCTGAGCGTAAGGGCCGAAAACAACACGCTCACCGTTGAGTGGACCCTTGAGGGCTGTAAAATCGTAAGGTCTCTCTCCAGGGGAAGGGATGCCGTGATTCTCGTCTACCCCGGCTGGGTGGAGAAGGGAGACGGCGTGTGGTCGGTCATTGGGGATGTCTCCAACGTCTCGGTGGTTTTAAACGGAAGGAAAGTCAATTTCACAGCTATCTACCACCCCTATCGGCTCATCGTCTCGAACGGGAGCAGAAACGCAACGATTATAGAATCTTCGACGTCCCCTTCGACTTCCCCTCGGCGGTGACATCCGGAAGGATTGAGCTTCGCTTTAGCACATACTATACCTGCAACAACTTCACGGTGGACGTTATCTACTTCCACAGCACCGGGAGAGGGGAATACCACGACCTCGTGCTCCCCCTGTCGGTAAGCCTCGGCGAGGGATTCCCCGAGTTTTCTAACTTCCGGTCTGAGTTCAACTTTACAATCGGCTCCTCCGGGATGGTGAGATTCCTGAGCTCGGCCGTAAACGCCCACTACCTTGGCGACTGGATTGAAGAGCCCAGGGGCTGGCTGGTTGTCAAACGTGTGAACGTCACGGTCTGTCCACCCAAAACCTCTTAACTCTTCACGCCTTCTCTTTTCCGGTGGTGTGAATGGAGGCCTTTGACAGGGAGGAACTCACTATCATCAGAAAGTTCGAGCACATAGAACACTGCCTCAAGAGGAACGTTCAGGCTCATGTGAGCAATGGCTTTGAAGATGTGCACTTCGTTCACATGAGTCTGCCCGAGATAGACAAGGACGAAATAGACCTGAGCGTCGAGTTTCTGGGCAGGCGCTTCGATTATCCAATCTTCATAGCCGGCATGACGGGGGGAACTAAGGGTTCCCAGCTGGCCGGAAGGATAAACAAGACCCTTGCCAAAGCCGCGCAGGAGCTCAACATACCGATGGGCGTTGGAAGTCAGAGGGCGATGATAAGGAAGCCGGAAACCTGGGAGAGCTACTACGTTAGGGACGTTGCCCCCGATGTTTTCCTCGTCGGCAACCTTGGCGCCCCCCAGTTCTCTGAAACGATACCGGAGCGCTACGGTATCGAGGAGGCCCTTAAAGCTGTTGAAACAATTCAGGCCGATGCTTTGGCGATACACATGAACCCCCTCCAGGAGAGCGTCCAGCCCGAGGGAGATACTCAATACCGGGGCGTTCTCAAAGCGTTGGCGGAGCTCAAGGCCGAGTTCCCGTATCCGATAATAGCGAAGGAAACCGGTGCCGGGGTCTCCAAGGAAGTCGCGATAAGGCTTGAGAGCATAGGGATTGATGCCATCGATGTTGGTGGACTCGGCGGGACGAGCTGGAGCGCCGTGGAGTACTACCGGGCGAAGGACGAGCTCGGAAGAAACTTGGCCCTGCGCTTCTGGGACTGGGGGATTAAAACGGCCATAAGCGTTGCTGAAGTTCGCTACTCGACGGATTTGCCCATCATAGCCACAGGTGGAATGCGCGACGGAATAACGATGGCCAAGGCCTTGGCAATGGGTGCAACCTTTGCCGGAGTGGCGTTGCCCCTCTTAAAGCCCGCCGTGAAGGGTGACGTTGAAGGCGTCATAAAAATCCTCAGGAGGTACATCGAGGAGATAAGGAACGCGATGTTTCTGGTAGGTGCCAAGAACGTCGAGGAGCTCAGGAAGGTCCCGCTCGTGATTACGGGCTTCACCCGGGAGTGGCTTGAGCAGAGGATTGACTTATCTGCGTATCTCAGGAATAGGTGAGCTCCTTTTCTTTCCTAAAATGCACACCTTTTTAAACCCCTGAACAGAGTAAAGAGCAACGCAGCCCCACGCCTCAAGAGGGGCCTGGGGCGGGAGGATGATGCAGATGATACGAATCTACACAATCAGTGGTTACGAGGAAGTCGGCAAGAACATGACCGCCGTTGGCTATTCCGACGGCAGGAAGGAGGAAGTCGTGATAATAGACATGGGCATAATGCTCGACAGGGTAATGATTCACGAGGACACGAGCATTCAGAAGTTTTCGGATAAAGAACTCCAGAAGCTCGGGGCAATTCCCGACGACAGAATCCTTTGGAAAAGCAGGAACAAGAAGGTCGTCGCGATAGCCCTCACCCACGGCCACCTTGACCACATAGGGGCAATAGCCAAGCTCGCGCCCCACTACCCGGACACGCCTGTCTATGGGACGCCCTACACGATTAAGCTCGCAAAGGCAGAGGTTAAGAGCGAGGAGTATTTTGAAGTGAAAAACCCCATGTACGAAACGAACTTCGGGGAAATCGTCCAGGTGAGCGAGAACATCGCAATAGAGTTCATCCGTTCAACCCATTCAATTCCACAGGCCTCAATGGTTGCTATACACACGCCTGATGGGATAGTCCTCCATACCGGAGATTTTAAGTTCGACAACAACAACCCCCTCGGCGAGAGGCCGGACTACAAGAGGCTGAAGGAGCTCGGTAAGGAGGGCGTTAAGGTTCTAATTGCTGAATCCACCCGCGTTGCCGAGCCGACGAAAACGCCGAGTGAGGCCGTTGCCCAGATGCTCCTCGAGGACTTCTTTCTCTACGAGGGCATGGACGAGAAGGGACTGATAGCCACTACCTTCGCGAGCCACATCTTCCGCCTTCAGGAGCTCATCTGGATAGCCAACAAGATGGGCAGGCAGGCCGTCCTCGTCGGTCGCTCGCTGGCGAAGTACACGGGCATAGCGAAACAGCTCGGCCTCATAAAGATGAAGGGGGCTAGGGCCGTTAGGAGCCCAAACGCCGTTAGGAAGGTCCTGAAGGAGGTTTCCCAGGCGAGGGAAAACTACCTCCTCATAGTTACTGGCCATCAGGGGGAGCCCGGAGCGGTTTTAACGAGGATGGCCGACGGTGAACTCTACGACATCGGCAAGGACGATACCGTCGTCTTCTCCGCGGGGACGATACCCAACCCCCTAAACTACGCCCAGAGGTACAAACTCGAGACAAAGCTGAAGATGAGGGGCGTCAGAATGATTAAGGACCTCCACGTTTCTGGACATGCAAGCAGGGAAGACCACCGCTACCTCGTCAGAATGCTCAATCCGGAGAACATCGTCCCGGCCCACGGCGAGTTCAGAATGCTAACCCACTACGCTGAGCTCGCTGAGGAAGAGGGTTACATGATTGGAAAGGACGTCTTCGTTTCGAGGAACGGCTACGTCGTTGAGATTCCGTGAAACACCGTATGCCGTAAGACTGATAAAGGGTTCCTCTCTTTTTCCATTAGCTCTTTCATGCTCACGGGGTGATAGCATGGGAAAGTACGATGAGCTGTTCAAGAGGATTAAAATCATGGCCAGAGCCGTTGACGAGAAAATCTTCGAGCTCATTCCCGAGAAGGAACCAAAGAGCCTCTACGATGCCGCGAGGCATTATCCACTCGCCGGTGGGAAGAGGGTAAGACCCTTTGTAGTTCTGCGCGCCACCGAGGCAGTTGGCGGCGACCCTGAGAAGGCACTCTATCCTGCGAGCGCCGTGGAGCTAATCCACAACTACTCCCTCGTCCACGACGACATTATGGACATGGACGAGCTCAGAAGGGGAAGGCCGACCGTCCACAAGCTCTGGGGCGTTAACATGGCCATTTTAGCGGGCGATTTGCTCTTCAGCAAGGCCTTTGAGGCGATAGCCAGGGCCGAGGTAAGCCCGGAGAAAAAGGCCAGAATCCTTGAGGTTCTGGTAAAGACCTCCAACGAGCTCTGCGAGGGGCAGGCTCTGGACATAGAGTTCGAAAAAAGGAACACGGTGACTGTTGATGAATACCTCAGAATGATAAGCGGTAAAACTGGGGCCCTCTTTGACGGCTCTGCAACCATCGGGGCAATCGTTGGGACGGATAACGAGGAGTACATTAGGGCCCTGTCAAAGTGGGGAAGGAACGTTGGAATAGCTTTCCAGATATGGGACGATGTCCTTGACCTGATAGCCGACGAGGAGAAGCTGGGTAAACCCGTGGGAAGCGACATAAGGAAGGGTAAGAAGACGCTGATAGTTAGTCACTTCTTCAGCAAGGCCAGTGATGAGGATAAGGCCGAGTTCCTGAAGGTTTTCGGTAAATACGCCGGCGATGCAAAGGGCGACGCGTTAATACACGACGAGAAGGTGAAGGAAGAGGTTGCAAAGGCCATTGAACTCCTCAAAAAGTACGGAAGCATTGACTACGCGGCAGAATACGCCAGGAACCTCGTTAGGGAAGCGAACGAAGCGTTAAAAGTCCTCCCCGAGAGCGAAGCCAGGAAAGATTTGGAGCTTCTGGCGGAGTTTCTGGTCGAGAGGGAATTTTGATGGGGGAGCTCAGGCTCTCCGATTATTCCTCCGATATCGTTATCCTGTCCCTCCTCCTTCTCATAGTCTCGGCTCTGGCGGTTCCATGGGTTGAAGTTTCCGTGAGCTCCCCGGGCGATGCCCTCTACTTCCTCCTCCTGCCGTGGGTTTTTGGTGGTTCCGCTCCACGAGGGCCTCCATGTCTTTCGGCGTTACGACGATTGGCAAGGTTGCTATAGCGCCCTACGTGGCAATAGAGACTCCATTACCTGCGAAGAGGTACATGCTCGTTTCCCTATCTCCACTGGCACTCTCGGCCAGTTCCCTCTCCCTTGCCTGGGCCTTCCGTTCTAACTTCTGGGCGCTCGTTTACATCTTCAACACGGCGGGAATGGCTGGCGACTTCATTACTGCGCTCGTGCTCTTAAAGATGCCCGGAGATGCAAAGGTCTTCGACGAGGGAACAGTTCTCAGCTCAAAAGATGAAATACCGAGACCTTACCCGTTGTGGGTTTCGTCACTTCTAAAGGCCATCATAGTGCTGGCTTTCCTGTTAGTTCTCCTCCTCGGCCGTGTGGAAGTTGTGGTCGAGAGGTGAACTTTCCGCCAGAATCCACCCAACCGGCGGGTGCTTGGTTCCTCTCTTCCACTTCTCGTAGGCTCTATCCCACCTTTTTAAAAGCTCGGTGCGCTTATCTTTGTCTTTTATACCTTCCACGTATTCCCGCGGGAGGTAAGCTAGATAGTGGGGTAAAGCAGGCTCAAAGGTTCCGCTCTCTATTACATTCCCTCCCGCTTTCTCGACAAGTTCCGTGAGCTTTTCAAGCGTCGGGTAGTGCAGGTCGTCCTTTTCGCCGAACAGCGCCTCGAAGATTTCCTCGCGGAGGTTGTATAGCTCCAAATGTGCCTCCTGCCTCTCGTTGTTCGCTACCGGCAGGCTCTCGGCTATGAAGACTCGCTCAGAGACCCTGAGCATCTCGGAGATAACCCTGACCATTGTCCCCTCATTTTTCAGGCTCCTAACTCCGTGAACAAGAACGGCCAAGTCGAAGGTTTTGAATGGGAAGGGAAGCTCCCTCGCGTCGAGCTTCAGGGGGATTATCCTGTGCTTAACGCCTGTGACTGAAGTTATCTCCTCGAAGAAGCGCCACCTTGATTTATCAACGGCCACAACGCGACCGGTTTCGCCAACGAGGTGGGCGAGTGGAACGGTCGTTAGGGCATGCGCTCCGCAACCGACTTCGAGAACGTTCATGCCCTCTTTGATTGGCGCGAACTCAAGGACGCGGAAGCGTTCGAGCATTTCTACATGCAACCAGTTTGGAGGAAGTGGAGATTCATCTCGGAGCGGGATTTTGGAGAGAACTTCTCTCTTGAACGTTTCCTCGTCAAAAGACATGGACGACACCGAGAAAGGCTAAAAACGTTCTCTTTAAGGAGCTTTCGGAGAAAAGGTTTTATAAGTTGATGCTGAATTAATGGCAATTAAAAATTCTGAAAGGAGAAAGAATAAAATTCACTCCACATAAACAGCTGGCTTCAGTGGCATTGCCTGCCTCTTCTTTCCGCCCTTGTCTTCTTCGGGGTTGATGATTATCTCGAGGCCGAGTTCCTTCTCAATGAATTCCTTTGCCTCTCTCAGAGCCTTCTCCTCGTCTATGCGCTTCACTTCAAAGGCCCTCTCCCTGATGAGTCTCTGGATGAGCTTGCTTACCTCCTTGCCGTGCTTCCTCATCTCCTGCTCTTTCATCAGCTCGGCCATCGCTGACTTGAAGTCCCTCTTCTCTGCAACAACTTCAACTACCTTCCACTTCCACTCTGGTGAAGTGTAGATGTAGGCCTTCTTCGCATCTTCGAGCTTGGCGACCCTTATTATCTCCTTGATGTCCTCGATGACGGACTGGACGAACTGCTCCTCAGCCTCTACCGTCTCGTTCCACCACTCCTCAACGGGTTCAGGCCATTTCGCCAAGCTCACAAAGCCCTCTCCGCCGAGCTTCTCCCACAGTTCCTCGCTTATGTGTGGAGTGAACGGCGCCATGAGCCTGACCCAGACCTCAGCGAGCTTTCTCAATACGTAGCGCTTCGCCTCGTCGTCCCTGCCTTCAGTTCTCCTCATGTACCAGCGGAGGTCGTTTAAAACCGTGTAGAAGGCCCATTGAACTGCCGTCCTCGTCCTGAACTCCTCAAGGGCCTTCGTTGCTCCTTCAATGGCCTTGTTGAGCCTGTGGAGCATCCACTTATCTATGTTCTTCAGCTCAACGCCGTCCTTGGCCTCATAGCTTGCGAACTCGCTTATCAGCTCGTAGAACCTCTCTACCTGTCTGCGGAGCTTTCCTACTTCTTTCCTGCGCCAGTCGAAGTCGCTGTCGTGCTCGGCAAGGCTCATTATGTAGAGCCTGACTACATCGGCACCGTTCTCCTCGATTGCATCTATGAAGTTCAGCACGTTGCCCTTGCTCTTGCTCATCTTCTGTCCTTCCAGCGTTCCGAAGCCGTTGACGGCTATTCCCCTCGGCCAGTGCTCCTTCCTGAATATCGCGGTGTGGTTGAAGATGAAGAACGTCAGGTGGTTCGGTATGAGGTCTTTGGCGGAGCAACGCCAGTCTAGGGGATACCAGTACTCGAACTCCTCCTTCATCTCATGGATTGTCTCCGCCGGAATTCCGGTCTTCTCCTCAAGCTCTTTCTCGCGCTTCTCGTTAAATTCCTCGCGGAAGATATAGTCGAAGAACTCCCTCGTGAGCTTCTCCGGGTTGAGTTTGCCCTCCTTCCTCAGCTGGTTGATGTGTCTGCTTATAGTATAGTAGGCCATGTAGATTGTGGAGTCGCTCAGGCTCTCGATTACCCACTCCGGGTCCCAGGGCAGAGGCGTTCCCAATCCAACTTTCCTCGCGCAGGCCTTCTTGTCTAGCCACTCTATTACGGCCTCGAACTGTGCCCTTCTGCTCTCCGGGTAAATCGTCATGTTTGCTAAAGCCTCTCTCGCCTTCTCCTTCCACTCGGGGTTACCGTAGTCGATGAACCACTGGTCGTGGATTATCTTGATGACTGCCTGGTTGCCAAAGCGCGAAATGACTGGCTTCTCTGCGAACTCGTACATTATCTCGG
>NZ_JALVAO010000041.1 GCF_027011145.1 Thermococcus sp.
GATTTACAGGGAAAGCGAACTCATGAGAAAGCTCCGCTCGGCCGACTTCAAAGGACGCTGTGGTGCCTGTGAGTTCAGGGAAGTCTGCGGTGGGAGCAGGGCGAGGGCTTATTCATACCACCTTGATCCCCTGGTTGAAGACCCGGCCTGTCCATACGAGCCGGGTTCCTACCTCAGCCTTGCCGAGAAATTCGGGTTGAACCTCCCGATTGGCACCTTTGGAGAACAGAAGCCGGTTTGAGGTGGTGGGAATGAGATGGAAGGCGCTTATACTCGTTGGCATTCTCCTCCTTTCAGTCATTAGTGCGGGCTGTATCGGAAGCACTGGCAACTCAACGACTCCAACACCCGCTCAAAAGGAGATAACGGTGAAGGACTTCGCGGGAAGAAGCGTAACCGTGAAGGTTCCGGTTCAGCGGGCGGTAATCCTGTCAACCTCTGCCCTCGAGATGGTCCAGCTCCTCAACGCAAGCAACCAAGTCGTTGGAATTCCGGTAGAGGCTAAGGGAGACGCTTTTCTCACTCAGGCCCTTAAAAACAAGACGGTCATAGGTGCGAGGCTTAAGATAGACGACTGGGAGAAGGTTTTGGCGTTAAAGCCAGACCTCATCGTGAACCTCTACCTCAAGAAGTTCTACGACGTTGACGAGTTCCTCAACAGGTCAGCGAGCTACGGGATTCCTGTAATAATGCTTCGCGAGGATAAGCTTGAGGACATTCCAAAGGCCGTTTCTTTACTTGGAAAGCTCTTCGGGAAGGAAAAAGAAGCCAAAGCCTTCGAGGACTACTTCAACGAGCAGGTGAATGAGGTTAAGGCGATAGCCTCAAAGATACCGGCCGAGGACAGGAAGAAAGTCGTAATGGTACAACCGATAATGGGGAAGTATTACCTTGTCAACGGCAACGACGTTTTAGCTCAGGCGGTAAGGCTTGTCGGCGGGGACTACATGGTAAACCTCACCTTCAACGGCTACACCCCGGTTAGAGTCCCGATGGACAAGGAGAAGATAATCGCCAGCTACAAAAACGCGGACGTGATAATCCTTTTAACCAGCTCAGTAACACCATACGAGAAGGTTGAGGAGCTTAAAAAGGAAATGCTGAGCGACGATGCGTGGAGGCAGATAAAGGCCGTCCGCGAGGGCAACGTCGTAATACTGAGGGCCGACATGGGGAAGGATTCCTTCCTCCGCTGGAGCCCGAGGATGGCCGTTGGAATCTGGGTCATCGGAAAGGCAGTCTATCCCAACTACTACCCCAACTGGGAGGGCAAAGCGAAGGAGTTCGTCCAGACGTTCTATCCCTTCCTCTCCTGATTTCCATTTTGAGGTGGAAAAATGATAGCGGTCTTTCCGGCAAGCCTCGCGGAAATTGTCAAGCTGGTTGGAAAAGGGGGCGAAATAGCGGGGATAAACGAGGAAGTCAAACTCGATTACTGCCTGCCGGAGCTGAAGGACAGGCCAGTTATTGGTAAATACCTCAAGAGGACGAAGAAGACATACTGGGACGTTCTGGAGGGAATAAGGCCGAAACTAATCCTCGACTTCAGGGTTGAGAACCTTCACTCCGCGGGCGAGCTGTATTCCTTTGCCGAACGGATTGGCGCGGAAGTTCTCCTACTCGACTTTTTAAGAGTTGAGGACCTCGTTGAAGGGAGCAGGCTGATAGCCGAAAAAACCGGCGGGGACTTCTCAAAGCTTGGCGGGTTCTACAATAAGCATCTGTCCAGAATAGCCGATGTCTCGGAGTCACTGGAGGAAAAACCGAAGGTGGTTATGCTCTACCGCGGGATAAACGTCGTAACTGGCACAAACATAATAAGCGACGCGGTCGAGAAGGCCCACGCCGAGAGCCTCGGGAAGAGACTGAGAACAGAAAGGAAGGTCTATCCCCTCAAAAAGGAGGACTTCATCAGGCGTTTCAGCGATGCTGACCATATATTCCTTTTGACGAGCGTTCTGACAAACCGGGAGAGGCTCGAAGATATAAGGGACGAGATGCTTGACTCGGCTGAATGGAGGAGGGTTAAAGCCGTTGATGAAGGCAACGTCCACATATCTGGCTCGGCATTGGATAGGGAAAGCTTTATGCGGTGGAGTCCGCGTTTAATC
>NZ_JALVAO010000042.1 GCF_027011145.1 Thermococcus sp.
GAATCGGTGGGTGAAGAATGGGACATCATCACCATCACCACGGCGAGCTTAAGGGCAGGATGGCCTTCTCGATAGTTCTCAACCTGGTCATCACGATTGCCGAGGTAATCGGCGGAATCCTCTCGGGAAGCTTGGCTTTGCTCAGCGACTCCCTCCACAACTTCAGCGACAGCATGAGCTTACTCGCGAGCTACTTCGCGATAAAAATCGGTGAGCGGAAGGCCAACGAGAAGTACACCTTTGGCTACAAGAGGGCTGAAATCCTCGTGGCTTTCATAAACTCCGCCGTTCTCGTTGGCGTTTCCCTCTTCCTCCTGGTTGAGGCTTACAGGCGCTTCAAAAACCCTGAGCCGATAGACGGCCCGCTGATGCTCGGGGTCGCGTTGATAGGCCTAGCCGCCAACCTCCTCTCGGTTCTCCTCCTCCACAGTCATGCACACGAGAGCATTAACGTCCGCTCCGCCTATCTGCACCTCATGAGCGACACCCTCTCTTCCGTGGCGGTCGTCATCGGCGGAATCCTGATAATCAAGTGGAACATCACATGGGTTGACCCGCTCGTAACAGTTCTGATCTCGCTCTACATCCTCAGGGAGGGCTACGAGATACTGAAGGAGAGCGCTGAGGTCCTCATGGAGGCCTCACCGGAGCTTGACCTTGAGGCGATAAAGGCAGAAATAGAATCCATTCCCGGCGTTAAGAACGCCCACCACTTCCACGCCTGGCGCATAGGGGAGAAGGAAATCCACTTCGAGTGCCACGTTGAGGTTGACGACATGCCTATAAGCGAGGCGCAGTGGATAATAGACGAAGTCGAGAAAAGGCTGAAGAGGTACGGGGTAACCCACGTGACGGTTCAGCTGGAAGCGGACAGGTGCGCCAGCAAGAACGTGATATGTGAGTATTTCCAAGTGCTCTGAATCCCTTGGTAGGTAAGTTCTCTAAGGTCTTCAACAGATGGTTGATAACATCAATGTACCAAAACCGTTAAAAGCGTGCTACCTTTCTTGCTTTTGGTGATACGAGTGAGGAAGGTCCTCGCGCTCCTTGTGATTCTCCTTGTGGTCTCGGTCGCGGGCTGTATAGGGACTTCCAACTCAACGGGGACAACCACTCCATCCCCGACAATGACGAGTTCAAGTTCGGTATACATCACGGTCACCGATGCCCTTGGAAGAACCGTAAAGGTTCCGAGAAACGTTACCCGTGTCGTCGCGGTCGGCCCAGGAGCGCTGAGGATTATCGTTTACCTCAACGCGACCAGTAACGTCGTCGGAATCGAGGAGTTCGAAAAGAAGTATCCCTTCGGAAGGCCCTACATCCTCGCTCATCCCGAGCTTCTCAAACTGCCCGTTATCGGGCCCGGTGGCCCCGGAAAGCTCCCCGACATGGAGGCCATTATCAAGGTTCACCCGCAGGTCATATTCATGTCATTCGTGAGCAAAAGCGAGGCCGATGAGGTCCAGAAAAAGACAGGAATTCCAGTAGTCGTTCTCAGCTACGGGACGCTGAAGAACTTTACAGACCCCGTTTTCTTCAAGTCCCTTCTCCTGGCCGGAAAAATCCTCGGGAAGGAGAAGCGCGCTGAGGAGATCATTAAGTTCATAGAGGAACAGCAGAGCTACCTTGAGAACCTCACGAAGGGTTTGAAGAGCCCGAGCGTTTACGTTGGGGGAATAGGCTTCAAGGGCGCCCACGGGATAACGAGCACCTTCACAGACTACGCTCCCTTCACGGTTCTGAACCTTGACAACGTCGCTTCAAACCTGAGTTCTAAAAACGGCTGGGTGCAGGTTGACAAGGAGTGGCTCCTCAAGGTGAACCCTGACTACATCTTCATAGACGAAGGCGGATTGAAGATAATCCTCGACGACTACAAGAGCAATCCGGATTTCTACAACTCTCTGAAGGCCGTTAAAGAGGGCCACGTTTACGGGGTTTTGCCGTATAACTTCTACAACACCAACATCGGGATAGCGATTGCCGACGCCTATTACATCGGAAAGGTTATCTACCCGGAGCGCTTCAAGAACATAGACCCCGTTGAGAAGGCCAACGAGATATTCACCTTCCTTGTCGGAAAGCCGGTATACAACGAGCTTGCCAAGGAGTTCGGAGGGTTCGGTAAGATAAACCTTGCCAGCGGAAACGTTACCTACGGACTACCGACGAACCCGTGATGCAGATGGACTACAATGCCTACCTCAGGAGGAAAGTCCTCATAGGTCTCGCCCTTTTCCTTTCCCTGTTAGGGGTCTCCATTTTCTCGCTCTCAAGCGGGCCCTACCACGTCCCGGTTAAAGATGTCCTTGCAGTCTTCTTTGGAGGTGGAACTGAGGATGACAGGCTCGTTGTTCTGGGCATAAGACTCCCCCGAATCGTCGCCGGAATCCTTGTGGGGGCTTCAATGGGCATTGCTGGAGCGGTTCTTCAGGGCTATCTCAGAAACCCACTGGCCACGCCTTTCACGATGGGGGTCTCAAACGGTGCCATGTTCGGCGCGTCTCTGGCAATACTCCTTGGTGCTGGTTATTCCCTCAACTCCGGTCAGGTCTTTCTCAACAACCCCTACGTTGTCGTTCTCTTCGCTTTTCTCGGTGCCATAAGTGCAACCCTCGTAATTCTCGCCCTTGCAAGGCTTAAGGGGCTCTCACCGGAGGCGATAGTCCTAGCTGGCGTCGCGATGAGTTCTCTGTTCGTGGCCTTGACGACCCTCGTCCAGTACTTCGCCAACGAGCTTCAGCTTTCGGCAATGGTCTACTGGAGCTTTGGAAACCTCGCGAGAGCAACGTGGGGAGAGAACCTCATAATGGCCGTCGCATTCGCCTTCGTTTTTGCCTACTTCCTGCTCAAGAGATGGGATTTAAACGCATCAACACTCGGCGATGACGTCGCGAAGAGCATCGGGGTGAACATCGAGAGGGAGCGGTTGATTGGAACGCTCCTTTCGGCATTCATAACCTCTGTAACGGTGGCGTTTGTAGGCGTCATCGGCTTTATCGGGCTCATAGCACCCCATTCGATGAGGCTAATAGCAGGAGGCGACTACCGCTCGCTGATTCCGCTCTCAGCCTTAGCTGGGGCCCTTCTCCTGGTTTCGGCTGATACCGTTGCGAGGCTTATAGTTTCACCGATGAACCTCCCTGTGGGCGTTATAACGTCTTTCCTCGGCGCACCGACGTTTATATACCTCCTCGTGAGGATGGAGGGAAGGAGATGATTAAAGGGGAGAACCTTCGCTTCTCCTACGGCGAGCGGGAAGTCCTCAGGGGGATAGACCTTGAGATTGGGGAAAGTGAATTTGTCGCAATCCTCGGTCCAAACGGCGCCGGGAAGAGCACCCTTTTGCGCTGTCTGGCGGGAATTCTGAGATGCGGTGGAGTCTTTATCAAGGATAGGCCTCTTCACGATTACTCACAGCGCGAACTTTCCAGAATTCTCGCGTACGTTCCCCAGCGGACGGAGCCGGGTTTTCTGACGGTCTTTGACACGGTTCTTCTCGGCAGGAGGCCCTACATGGGACTGACGCCCTCCGAGAAAGACCTGAGGATTGTGGGGGAAGCCCTGAAAAGGCTCGGCATCGAGGAGCTGGCCCTCAAAAGGACGAACGAAATCAGCGGTGGGGAACTCCAGAAGGTCAGCATAGCGAGGGCACTGGCTCAGGAACCCCAGGTTCTGCTCATGGACGAGCCCACCAACAACCTCGACTTAAGGAGCCAGCTCGAAGTTATGAGACTCGCGAGGGAGTTCTCAAGGGAGGGGAAGGCGGTTGTAATGGTCATGCACGACGTTAACCTTGCCCTGCGCTTCGCTAAAAGGTTCGTATTCATGAAAAACGGAAGGATTGTTGCCGACGGTGGTCTTGAAGTTCTGAGTGAGGAACTGTTCGAGGAGGTTTACGGAGTTAAGGTTGAGATGGGAGAAATAAGGGGAGTCCCCGTTATAGTTCCCCTTTAGAGCTCGGCCTCCCCGAGTAATTCGAGCATCTCGAGAAGTCTCGGGTCCTTGACCTTTTCAATGGCCTTCTTGGCCTCTTCCTCTTCAATCTTGCCGTCCTTGAAGAGTGCTAGAGCTTTGACCGCCTCAAAGAATTCCTTCATGTCCGGGAATGCGTTGATGAACATATCAACGTTCAGGTAAACCGTCTCGAAGTCATCGTCGAGGAAGAGTTGCCACAGGACGTCCATCAGGGAGCCGAAGGCTATGTCCTCGTAGTCTGTTCCCTTCGCCCTTATGAGGGCGTAAAGGCACTCCTGCAGGGCGGCATCGTAGTTCTCTTCCTCCTCGAAGATTTCCTCAAAGCTCAAGTGGGCCTCAACCAGAAGCTCGTTGTCGTTGAGGGCCTTTGGCAGGACTCCGGCTATTATTGCCTTGCCCTTGTAGGTGTCTCCCGCCTCGAAGGTTATGTAGCCCCTGTAAATCTCAATCCTCAGGAGTTCCCTCTCGTCTCCAAGCTTTTCGTAGAGTTCTTTGGCCTTCTCGATTAGCTCGAGGGCCTTCTCGTACTCCTGAAGTTCCTCGTGAATCATCGCCATGCTGTAGTATATCTTCGCGGCGTGCTCGACGTTGCCCTTTGCTACTTCCTCCTCCAGGAGTGCCCTGAACAGTTCGAGGCTCTTTTCGAGTTCGCCGATGAGGTAGTAAAGGTCAGCCAGGTGGAACTTGAGCTCGAAGTCGTCGCTCTCCTTTGCGAGTTTCTCAAACTCTGAAATCCTGTCCTCGTTGAGTATTTCGTGGTAGTAGTAGAGCACGAGCTTGTAAAGTTCCCAGTCCTTGCATTCCTTTGCCAGCTTTTCGGCCTTCTCAAGGACTTCTTTCAGCTCTTCATCGCTGAGTTCGTCAACCCTGTAGTAGAGAAGCCTCCTGAGCTTTTCGCAGTTCTTCTCCTCGATGGCCTTCAAAATCTCCTCCATGTTTTCACCCCCCGTCTCTAACGCGCCGGAGTATTTAACCGTTTGGCTACATTTTTAACCTCCAAATGAGAGTTCCAAAACATGCTTGAAGTCTTTTTCCTCGGAACCGGGGGTATAATGCCAACCCGTGAACGGAACGTGCCAGCGATAGCGCTCCGCTATAGGGGTGAGATAATCCTCTTTGACGCTGGAGAAGGCACGATACGGCAGATGAACACCGCGAAGCTCAGTCCGATGAAGGTTGACAAGATATTCATAACCCACTTCCACGGTGACCACTACCTCGGCCTCGGCGGTCTGATTCAGACGATGAACCTCTGGAACAGGGAAAGGCCCCTCCACATCTACGGGCCGAAGTACACCTTTGAGTTCCTCCAGAATTTCCTCAACAGCGGGTTCTTCAGGCCGGGCTTTGACATACACGTCCACGAGCTCGGGGAGGCGAGGCTAAAGTTCGGGGATTATGAAATCTGGAGCTTCAAGGTCGAACACGGGATTCCGGCCCTTGGCTACGTCTTCAAGGAGAGGGACAAGCGCGGGAAGTTCCTCCCTGAGAAGCTGGCAGAGTTCGGACTCAAGCCCGGGCCGATACTGGGGAGGCTTGAGAGGGAAGGTAGGGTTGAGGTTAATGGAAGGGTCATCCGCCTCGAGGACGTTACGGGACCGAAGAGGAAGGGACTCAAGGTGGTCTACACCGGCGATACCGAGCCGTCCAATAGGGTGAAGCTCTTCTCCGAAAGGGCAGATTTGCTAATCCATGACGCCACATACATTTCTCCCGAGGACAGGGGCGAGAGTTACCACTCCACCGTCGAGGAGGCCTGCGAGACAGCGAGAAAGGCCAAAGTGAAACTCCTCGCGCTCTTTCACAGGGCATTTCGCTACACTTACGAGGAATACCTCGGAGCATCGGCGGAGACATGCGGAAAGCTTGGCGTGAACTTCATTGTCCCAAGGGACTTTGACGTCCTAACCTTCAAATCGGGAAAATGGCAACTTGGAAACGCTCTAGGTGAGGGGTCATGAACTACCTCCGCTACGTCAAAATCGTGGGCACGATGCACGTCTCCCCAAAAAGCAGGGAGGAGGTTGCGAGGATTATAATCAACGAAAGGCCCCACGCCGTTGCCATCGAACTTGACAGGGCCCGGTTTCTGGCGATGGAAACGAACGTCGAGCTGACGCTCCAGGATTCCCTCAGGCTCGGGAGGAGGGGGGTTATAAACTACGCCCTTGCGAAGGTCGAGGAGAAACTGGGAGAAGCCTTTGGAATGTCCCCCGGGGAGGAAATGAGAACTGCCATAGAGGTCTCTCGCTCTCTGGGGATTCCGCTTTACCTCATCGACGAGGACATTAACCTAATCCTCGCCAAAATAGCCTCGGCTCCGCTGAGGGAGAAGCTCCTCATGGCCCTCGAAGGGCTGAGCGTTTTCCTTCCGCTGGGAAGGGCAGAGCTGGGCGACCCGCTGGAGGAGTACCGGGCCATGATGGTTGAATTTAAGCACAGGTATCCATACCTCTACCGCGTCCTGGTTGAGGAAAGAAACGAGATAATGGCGAGGAACCTGATGGCGATAGTTGATTCCCTTCTCTCAGCTGGGGTCAAAAAGCCGAGGGTTGTGGCCGTTGTCGGCCTCGGCCACAAGCCGGGAATAGAGAGGCTCCTCAACGGACGTTACTTTTATATGTAAAAGTGCGAAAAGTCCGTGGGGATTGGCTATGAGGGACAGGCTTGAAAAGATGCTGAACGTGGAAATACTCGACATCGAGGAAACCGACGACAAGATTATCGTTTACGTTCCGGCCGACAAGGTGAGGATTGCCGTGGGAAGCGGTGGTTCCGCAGTAAAAGCGGCGGAGCTCGTGATAGGGAAGAAGATTGAGGTTCGCCCCAAGGAGTGACATCACTCCCGGTGATAACCCGGGGAAAGGTTAAATAATCTAAGGTGGATTTTCTTTGGTGGTTGCCATGGAGTACAAGAAACCTTTTGGTGTTAGAATAGAGGAGAATGGTGTCATTCCGGGAGCAAAGAAGCTCGTTAGAAGGCTCAGCGACATGGAGGGCTACTTTTATGATGAAGAGGCCTACAGGGAACTCCTGAAGGAGGACCCGATAGTTTACGAGGTCTACGCCATCGAGCAGGAGGAAAAGGAAGGCGACCTCAACTTCGCCACGACGGTTCTCTACCCGGGCAAGGTCGGAAAGGAGTTCTTCTTCACGAAGGGTCACTATCACGCCAAGCCGGACAGGGCGGAAATCTACTATGCCCTGAAGGGCAGGGGTGGAATGCTCCTCCAGACGCCGGAGGGAGATGTGGAATGGGTTCCGATGGAGCCGGGAACGGTTGTCTACGTCCCGCCCTACTGGGCCCACAGGACGGTTAACACCGGCGACGAGCCCTTCATATTCCTCGCCGTGTATCCGGCAGATGCGGGCCACGACTACGGCTCGATAAAGGAGAAGGGCTTCGCCAAGCTCGTCGTTGAGGAAGACGGGGAAGTCAAGCTCGTTGACAACCCGCGCTGGAAGTGAGCGAAACCCTTATTAGTTCCCTCTTACTTTTCACTCTCGGTGATACATTATGTGGGACAGGCTTTACGCTTCTGCCTTCGAGAAAGTCATTAATAGGCTTGGAAACATCGGAAGGGTTTTGCTTGCCTACAACACCAACATAGATGCCATAAAATATCTGAACTCGCGGGACCTTGAGGAGAGAGTGAACAGGGCCGGGAAGGAAGAGGTTCTCCGCTATTCAGAAGAGCTCCCGGAAAAGATAATGAGCGTTCAACAACTGCTCGGCTCAATTCTGTGGAGCGTCAAGCTCGGAAAAGCGGCTGAGCTCTTCGTCGAGAGCTGTTCTACAAGATTTTATATGAAGCTTTGGGGCTGGGACGAGCTCAGGATGGGGGGTCAGGTGGGAATCATGGCCAATCTCCTCGGCGGTGTTTACGGCATTCCGGTAATAGCTCACGTCCCCCAGATTTCGAGGCTCCAGGCCGGTCTGTTCAAGGACGGACCGATTTATGTTCCGAAGATTGAAAACGGTCAGCTCAGGCTGGTTCATCCGAAGGAATTCAACGCTGATGAGGAGAGTTGCATACACTTCATTTACGAGTTCCCGAGGGGCTTTACAGTTTTCGACTTCGAAGCGCCAAGGGAAAACCGCTTCATAGGCTCGGCAGACGACTACAATCCAAATCTTTTCATAAGGACTGAGTTTAGGAAGAATTTTGATGAAATAGCTAAAAATGTGGACCTCGCTATAGTAAGTGGTCTTCAGGCGTTGACTAAGGATAACTACCGCGAGCCCTTCGAAACGATAAGGGGACACCTTGAGGTTCTCAACGATAGGAACGTTCCCGCTCACCTCGAGTTCGCTTTCACCCCCGATGAGACCGTCAGGAAAGCTATCCTTGACTTTCTCGGCAACTTCTGGAGCGTCGGTTTAAACGAGGTCGAGCTGGCCTCGATCATGGAGGTTATTGGCGAGAAGAGGCTCGCTGAAAAGCTCCTCGCCAATGACCCCGTTGACCCGATAGCGGTCACAGAGGCCATGCTCAAGCTCGCTGAGAGGGCCGGCGTTAAAAGAATACACTTCCATACCTATGGCTACTACCTTGCGTTGACCGACTACAAAGGCGAGTTCGTCAGAGATGCACTCCTCTTCGCGGCTTTAGCCGCTGCCGCAAAGGCGAAGCTCGGTGACGTTCACTCGATGGACGACATCGTGAAGGCCATGAAAGTTCCGGTCAACGAGAGGGCCAAACCGGTTGAAGAGGCCCTCGCCAAGGAGTATGGAATGGAGAAAGGACTGGCCGAAGTTGATGACTATCAGCTCGCCTTCGTCCCGACGAAAATCGTGGAGAAGCCCAAGTCAACCGTCGGAATCGGCGACACGATTTCAAGCTCGGCCTTCGTTGGGGAGTTTGCATTGAAGATGGGGTAACCTTTTAATTTTCTTCACCTTATTTGGTTCTTGAAAAGTCGATTTTGGAGGTGATGCCTTGCTACTAGAGGCACCGGTTTATAAGGAGCTCTTCGGGGCAGTTGAAGTCTATGAGGTTCAAAAGGTAATAAAACTAGACAGCGAGACGAGGGACGTTGGAACCTTTACCGTTAAAAACGTCCCAAGGGAAGAAATCTACAGAATCCTTGAGGATATAGCCATAGTTGTCCCTATGAAGAACGAGAAGCTTCAGCTCGTTGATGGCGTCCTTAAGGCGATTCCCCACCAGTGCCCCATAATAATAGTCTCAAACAGCAAGAGAGAAGGCCCGAACCTCTTCAAGCAGGAGGTCGACCTCGTTAAGCACTTCTACAACCTAACGCGCTCGAGGATAATCATGGTCCACCAGAAGGACCCGGGTCTGGCAGAGGCCTTCAGGAAGGTAGGTTATACCAACATACTTGACGGTGATTCAGTGAGGAGCGGTAAGGGAGAGGGCATGCTCATAGGTCTTCTTCTCGCGAAGGCCATTGGGGCAAAGTACGTCGGTTTTGTTGATGCCGACAACTACATCCCCGGTTCTGTGAATGAGTACGTTAAGGATTACGCCGCAGGTTTTCTCATGAGCGAGAGCGAATATACTATGGTGAGATTGAGCTGGCGCCATAAGCCGAAAGTAACTACTAGAGGGCTGTATTTCAAGAAGTGGGGTCGTGTGAGCGAGATTACCAACCGCTACATGAACGCCCTCTTCGGAGTTGCAACTAACTTCGAGACCAACATAATAGCGACCGGAAACGCCGGCGAGCACGCAATGAGCATAAAGCTCGCAGAGATAATGCCCTTTGCCACAGGTTATGCTATAGAACCCTATGAGCTCGTTTACCTCTTCGAAACCTTCGGCAGATGGGAGAGCAAGAGAGAAGACGTATATGAGCAGGGAATTGAGGTTTTCCAGATAGAAACCCTGAATCCGCATCTCCATGAAGACAAGGGCAAGGAGCACGTCAGGAACATGCTTTTGAGCTCCCTTGGAACGATATATCACTCCAAACTAGCCACAAAGGACCTGAAGGAAAGAATACTCTACGAGCTGAAGCTCCACGGTCTCCTTGAAGAAGGGCAGGAACCCCCTAAGCCCCGCGTGATGCCGCCTGTAGAGGGAATAGACGTGGGGGAGTGGATGAAGGTCCTTGAAGATGAGACAGAAACTCTGCTGAGGTTCGAAGTATGACCACCCGGGTCATTTTCCTCGACCTCGATGGAACGCTCCTTGGAGACGACTATTCCCCGGAGAAGGCCAAACCCATAGTTGATGAGCTCGTAAAAAGGGGTTATGAGGTCATTATAAACACCTCAAAAACACGGTTTGAAGTCGAATACTACCTCTCGGCTTGGCGACTTGAAAAGCCCTTTGTTGTTGAAAACGGAAGCGCTGTTTACGTTCCCGAAGGCCACTTCCTGGGAGATATTATCAGGGACGTTACCAATCTTCACAGGGAGAACTACTGGGTAATGGAGCTTGGAAAATCCTACATAGAAATCAGGGCCGTCCTCGATGTCATAGCTGGAGATTATGGGCTAAAATACTACGGCAACTCGACTATAGGGGAAGTAATGGCTTTCACGGGTCTTCCGGAGAAACTGGCGAGGCTCGCGATGATGAGGGAATACAGTGAAACAATATTCCGCTGGAAAAAACAGGGGTTCGAGAGGGAACTCTCGAAAAACGGCCTCAAAACAACGAGGGGGACCAGGTTCATAGGGGTAACTGGAAACACCGACAAGGGAAGGGGTGCAAAAGCCCTTCTTTCACTTTATTCCAGCCTTGAAAAGGTTGAAAGTTACGCTGTGGGAGACGGAGAAAACGACTTTCCACTCTTCGATGTCGTTGATAAAGCCTTCATCGTTGGAAACCTATCCCATCCCAAGGCTACTCATATAAGCTCGATTGATGAATTGCTGGAGGTGATACCGTGAAGACCGTTATCCTTGCCGGCGGAAAGGGGACGAGGCTCTGGCCCCTGAGCAGGGAACTGATGCCCAAGCAGTTCGTCCGATTCCTCGACGAGAAAAGCCTCTTCCAGAAGACTGTTGAGAGGGCCTTGATGTTCTCAAAGCCCGGCGAGATATTCATTGTGACCAACAGGAACTACAGGTTTAGGGTTCTTGACGATTTGAGGGAGCTGGGAGTTGAAATCCCCGAGGAAAATCTACTCCTTGAACCCGCTGGAAAGAACACTTTACCCGCAATCCTCTGGGCGACGCTCCGAATAGAGGAGGAATTCGGGGATTCCGTCGTTGCCGTTCTGCCCAGCGACCACTTAATTGAAGTCAATGAGGCTTACGAGAGGGCCTTTGAGAACGCCGAAAAGCTGGCTAAGAGCTATCTGGTGACCTTTGGAATAAAGCCGACCCGACCCCACACGGGCTATGGCTACATAAAACCCGGGGAGAAGATAGCTGAGGACGGAACGGTCATTGGTTACACCGTTGCCGAGTTCAAGGAAAAACCGGACTTTGAAACGGCAAAGAGGTACGTTGAAAGCGGTTACTACTGGAACAGCGGAATGTTCGCGTTTTCGAGTTCCCTCTTCATCGAGGAAGTTCAGAAGCACGCGCCTCAGGTGTGGGAAGCCTTTGAGGAGAGCGGTGACATCGAGGAGGTTTACAACCGCGTTCCCGAGATAAGCATAGACTACGGCGTCATGGAGAAGACCGACAAAGCGGCAGTGGTTCCACTCAACACGAGGTGGAGCGACCTGGGGAGCTTCGATGCCATCTACGAAGTTCTCGAAAAGGACGCCGAAGGGAATGCCATCAGGATTCGCGGAAAGAACGGCTACCACGTCGGTGTGAACTCAAGGAACAACCTCATAATGACGGAGAGACTTACCGCGACGGTTGGAGTTGAGGATCTGATAATCATAGACACCGGCGATGCCCTTCTCGTTGCCAAAAAGGGAGAGAGCCAGAGAGTCAAGGAGGTTTACAAGGCACTCAAAGAACTCGGCGACGAGCGTGTCGTTGTCCACAGAACGGCCTACAGGCCCTGGGGTAGCTACACTGTCCTTGAAGAGGGCGACCGTTACAAGATAAAGCGCCTGACGGTTCTGCCGGGCAAGAAACTGTCGCTCCAGATGCACTACCACCGCTCGGAGCACTGGGTCGTTGTCAGGGGTACTGCGAAGGTAATCGTTGGGGACAAGGAGATACTCCTCAGGCCCGGTGAGAGCACTTTCATTCCGGCTGGAGTCAAGCACCGCCTCGAAAATCCTGGGAAAGTTGTGCTGGAAGTTATAGAGACCCAGATTGGTGAGTACCTCGGTGAGGACGACATCGTAAGGTTCGACGACGAGTTCGGGAGGGTCTGATATGGGGAGGCTTTTCGGGACCTTTGGGGTCCGCGGCATAGCGAACGAGAAGATAACTCCTGAGTTCGCCCTGAAAATGGGAATGGCCTTCGGAACGATGCTCAAAAGGGAGGGAAGGGAAAAGCCCCTCGTCGTTGTCGGCAGGGATACGCGCGTCAGCGGTGAGATGCTCAAAGATGCTTTAATCAGCGGTTTGCTTAGTGTGGGCTGTGACGTTATAGACGTTGGCATCGCCCCAACGCCCGCTATACAGTGGGCCACCGCTCACTTCAACGCTGACGGTGGGGCGGTGATTACCGCCAGCCACAACCCGCCAGAATACAACGGCATAAAGCTCCTCGAGCCGAACGGCATGGGTCTCAAGAAGGAACGTGAAGCCGTCGTTGAGGAGGTCTTCTTCAACGAGGACTTCGACAGGGCTAAATGGGATGAGATAGGCGAGGTCCGCGAGGAGGACATCATAAAGCCCTACATCGAGGCGATAAAGGCCAGGGTGGACGTTGAGGCGATAAAGAAGAGAAGACCCTTCGTTGTAGTTGATACTTCCAACGGTGCTGGCTCACTAACCCTCCCCTACCTCCTCAGGGAGCTCGGGTGTAAGGTCGTGAGCGTTAACGCCCATCCCGACGGTCACTTTCCAGCGAGAAATCCCGAGCCGAACGAGGAGAACCTGAAGGAGTTCAAGGAGATAGTGAAGGCCCTTGGAGCGGACTTTGGCGTTGCACAGGATGGGGATGCAGACAGGGCAGTATTCATAGACGAAAACGGACGCTTCATACAGGGCGACAAGACATTCGCTTTGGTTGCCGATGCCGTGCTGAGGGAGAAGGGTGGCGGGCTCCTCGTAACGACGATAGCAACATCCAACCTTCTCGACGATATAGCGAAGAGGAACAATGCCAAAGTCATGCGCACAAAGGTCGGCGATTTGATAGTTGCAAGAGCTTTGCTTGAGCACAACGGGACAATCGGTGGTGAGGAGAACGGGGGAGTTATCTTCCCTGACTTCGTCCTAGGCAGGGACGGGGCAATGACGACGGCAAAAATAGTCGAAATCTTTGCGAAATCCGGCAAAAAGTTCAGCGAGCTTATCGATGAACTGCCGAAGTACTATCAGTTCAAGACGAAGAGGAAAGTGGAAGGCGACAGGAAAGCGATAGTGGAGAAGGTCGCGGAGCTTGCCAGGGCAAGGGGATATACCATTGACACCACCGACGGGACGAAGATAATCTTTCCCGACGGCTGGGTTCTCGTGAGGGCCAGCGGGACGGAGCCAATAATCAGGGTCTTCAGCGAAGCCAAGAGCGAGGAGAAGGCAAGGGAATACCTCGAACTGGGACTTAAGCTGTTGGAAGAGGCCCTCAGGGGCTGAGTCTTTTTTTCTTTAGTATCTCAACGGCCTCCTCAACGCTGAGCGGTGTTTCCTTCAGTCCCAGCATGTGGAAAAGTTTCACAATCTCCGGGACGTCAAGGTTAGCACTCTCTATCAGTTCCGGTCTTGAGAAAAGCTCTCTTGGTGTTCCCTCAAAAAGGACTTCTTCTTTGAGCACGTAAACCCTGTCGGCCAGGCGAATCAGCCTGAGGTCGTGGGTTACCACCACTACTGTTCTTCCCTCGGCCTTCCACTTCCCAATCATGTCAAGGACGAAGTTCCTGTTTCTCAGGTCTAGGTCTCTGGTCGGCTCGTCGAGGAGCAGGACTTCGGGTTCCATGCTCGTCACGCATGCTATAGAGGCCTTCTTCTTCTCCCCTCCGCTGAGGCTGTAGGGGTGCCTCTCGGCAAGCCTTTCTATTCCGAGTTTTCTGAGCTCTTCCCGGGCCCGTTTCAGTCCTTCCTCCTTCCCCCACAGGTGGACTGGACCGAAGGCCACATCCTCCAGAACGGTCGCGCTGAAAAGCATGACGTCCGGGTTCTGGAACAGGAATCCAACCTTCCGCCGAAACTCCGGGTCTGTCATGGTTTCCTCCGTTATCGGCTTTCCCTCGAAGAGTATCTCACCCTCACTCGGTAATACAAGTGCGTCCATCAGCTTCAGCAGAGTCGTTTTTCCCGCGCCGTTGGGGCCAACTATCGCCACGGTTTCCCCCTTCTCTATCTCCATGTTGATGTTTCTCAGCGCCCATTCCCCGGTTGGGTATCGGTATGAGACGTTTCTAAGCTCGTAAATCTTCATAGTAACCCCCTCGTGAAGGCCAGCGTAAGAAGGACAACAAGCGCTGTTACGATTGAGAAGGCGTAGTCCACCTTTCCAAGCCGGAACTCCCTTATGGGCTGGACTTCGTTGGTATAGCCCCTCGAAAGCATGGCGTAGTAAATGTCTTCTCCAAGGGCGTTTGCCTTTATGAAAGTTGCACCTATGTGCTTTCCTGCCTCCTTCCAGCTCTCCACCATGCCGAGCTCCCCCGCGAGTCTTGCCCGCCGGGAGTGCATGGCATCAAGGAGGAGCTTCGCGAGAAGGAATACGTACCTGTAGGTGAGGGTGGCTATCGTTATCACCATTCCGGGAACCCTGAACGAGGCCAGGGCCGAAACTATCTCGTTCCACCTGCTCGTCATTGTGAACAGTATTGCATAGGAAACGGCCGTTGCAACCCTCAGCGTGAACAGAACCGCCCAGCGGATTCCCTCCCATGTCGCGGTAAGGCCAAGAACTTTGAAAGCAGTATCACCGGGAACCATAAAAATCGATGGGACGGCAATTATCCCGGTGAATACCGGAATGAAAATCCAGACCCTTTTTGTGAACTCAACCACAGGGAGCTTTGACATGACTGCAAGAACGAGGGCCAGGAAGTAGAACGCAACCACAACCCTGATGTCCTGAAGGGAAACAACGGTTGCCACGAGGACCACAAGGGAGACCGTTTTAAGCCGTGGGTCGAGGCGTTGAAGGAGGCCGTTCTTCCGGGCGTGTCTCTCCGAAAACACGGCCTCCGTTGTGAACTCCAGAACTTCCCTTGCTGTATCCTCCAGGAACCCCATTGCCCTCACCAAAATTGAAAGAAATCAGGAAGAAGTGCCCTTCCCGACCGTGAACTTTACCAGGGCATAGTAGAGGAGCATCACAAGTGCAGTCCCGACCACTGCTGAGATGATGTATCCAATGGATGCGTGCAGTTTGTCTTCCCAGCCGGGGACGTTGTAATCCGGAAGAACCGCGTGGTTCCAGATGTCTGCCAGCTTTTCCATTCCCGGAAGCTTGTGGCCGACCATCTGCTCGACGGTGTTGACGTCCCATTCACCCCACGCGTCACTGTAGTTCCAGACGAGGAGTATTCCTATGGGGGAGAGGATTATCATGACGCCGACAATGGCGAGCAACGTTTTTGTGACCCTGTCCATTCAATCACCCCCTCGTCTTGGTTATTGTCCTCATGGCAAAAAGGTCGGGTCTGCTCTTCTTGACGTACCACACAACTGCCGCGGTGACGACAGCCGCCGCTGGACCAGCGGTAACGAGGTGCGCTATTGCCATCGCGGGAACGGAAACTCTCAGTGGATACGGGCAGTAGCCGGGCTGTAGATAGGGCTGAATTCCGAGTTCAATTCCCGCCATAATCGCCGCAGTCACTATTCCCACGTAGGCCCCTATTCCAGCGGATACAATCTCGTTGAGTTTCAGCCTCTGTGTAAGGAAGCGGTAGGTGTAGTAGCCGACGAAGGGCAGGACAACGCCCATGTTGAAGACGTTTGCGGCGTAGGTCGTTATCCCACCATCGCCAAAGAAGAGGGCCTGTATCAGGAGCACTATTGTCAGGGAGACCGTTGCCGCCCATGGGCTGATTAGTATCGCTATTATCGTCCCTCCAACGATGTGGGCTGTCGTTCCCCCGGGAACTGGCATGTTGTACATCATCACAAGGAACGAAAAGGCCGTCAGAACTCCCAGGAGGGGCACCTGGCTTGGCTTCAGGTTCTTGAGCCACCTGAAGGCCTTGTACCATATCGGTATCATTATCAGGTAGAAAAACGCACAGGTGTACGGACCGAGGTAGCCGTCTGGAATGTGCAATTTCACCACCTCTTTCATCGGTTGGTGTTATCAGAACTATGAATAGTGCTATTCTATAAAAAATTTTCTAAAAACAGTGTTACAAACCTTTGGTTCCCAACCAAGTCCCAAAGAAAAGGGGGAATCAGAGGTAACCCCTGTCCTCTTCCTCCGGGGCCGGGGGCATCTGCTGTTCAAGCATTGCCCTCTGCATCTCCTGAACCTTCCGGAGTATCTCCTCGGTTTCCTTTGCGCGCTCCTCAAGTGCTCTCATGTCGAGCTCAATTCCGAGTATCTTCGTAACGGCGGTTAAAACGGCCTTCGCGGCCTTTGCATCGACTATGTACCCGAGACTCTCGCCGAGCAGACTTATGCCGTACATCGAGCGGAGCTTGCCCATGCCGAGGAGCAGTCCGGCCGCTCCGACTATCGCCCCTCCCTCGTCTTCCCTCCAGATGACTTCAACGGAACAGTCCTTGAGCTTCTCCTTGTAGTAGTCCACTAGCTCCTCATGGGTTACGGCCGCTAAAACCCTCGGTTCGCCCTGCAATTCTGGAACCTGATAGCCACCCATGGTTATTATCTCCCTGACGCCGAGCTCCTGGACGAGGTCGAGCATCTTACCAACCACCTCGTAGTGGCCGGGGCTGTCGGTCGGAGGAACCTGCTGGTCGCCGGTGATTATGATTAGGTCCCTTCCATCCTCGTCAGGGTTTATCCAGTAGTAGAACTCGTTCTTCATGAGCTCAACGATTGAGCCTTTCTTTATGATAACCTGATGCATGAAGTGTGGCGAATAAAGCTCCGCGAACTTAACGGCGTTGAGTTCCTGAATGAGGTGCTCGGCGGCGAGCTTTCCAACCAGCCCAATTCCGGGGAGGCCCTCTATAAAGACTGGATCCCTCAGCTTGGGCCTCTCAAGGAGATAAATGGTTGTTTCCTTCATTTTCTCACCCCTATCCCAAGGACTTCCCTCTTCCACCTGCGCCTGTACTCGCCGTAGGGGTCCTCGGGTGAAAAGCGCGGTGGGTGGGCCACCTTGGTCTTCGTGCCACAGACCGGACAGGTCTCCTTGAGGGTGTACCTGCCACAGTTGGGGCACTTCCTTATACGGAACTTCATCGTTACCTCCTCTTCTTAATCTTCTTTATGCGTTTCTCTTTTCTAATCAGCGTGGCCTCTCCGCCGGCTTCTTTAATTACCCTGAGAATCTCCTCGGCTATGCTTTCGAGGACTTCTTCGGCCTTGTAGTAGTCCGGGGCCGTTATGTCAATTCTATACCTCGGTGCCCCTTGATATGTGAATTTTACCTCTATGTCCTTTTCCTTGTTTGCCCTGTCGCGGGCTCTTATGAGGGCCTCCTTTATTATTTCGATACCATTCGGCTTTGGAACAGTTATCTCGAACTCGGCATCTATCGTCACCGTCGGAATCTCGACGTAGGCTTCTATGATTGGCTTGAGAGCTTCGAGCCACTCGTCGGGAATGAGGCCCTTCAGAACCTCGATGCCGTTCTGGGCGGCGTCTTCAAAGGCGGCGTAAACCTCCCCGTACTCCTCCTCCAGAGGAACCCAGACCTCTCGCCAGGCAGTCTCAAAGTCCTTGCCAATCCTCTCCGCGGCCATTTTGAGGAGGTTCTCGGCCTTCTGGGCGCGCTTGTACTCCTGGAGCTTCGCCTTTCTCTGTTGCTGATTGACGCGCTTGAGGCTCAAGTCTATGTGCCCCTTCTCCGGGTCAACCCTGATTACCTTGACGACAACCTTTTGACCCTCTTTCACGTAGTCCCTGATGTTCTTGACCCACGTGGGAGCAACCTCGCTTATGTGCATGAAGCCCTCCTTTCCGGGATACTCGTCAAGGGTGAGGAACGCTCCATAGGGGTGAATGTTCTTGACGGTAGCAACGACGAATTCACCTTCCTCGGGGAACTCCTTGGCCTTCCTCGGCATTTCAACCACCTCTAAATTTTTCTCTCCGAAAGGTTTACGAGAAGAGGTTTTTAAAAGTTTGGCGGGATGGAAAAAGGAAGGGAATCACTCAAGAACCTCAAGGATTTTGGCCTTGACGATTCCCTTACCGCCGGTTGGTTCGACCAGAGTTGCACCGCAGACGAGACAGCGAACCGGAGTGGCCGGGTGGCTGAAGACTATCTGCTCGTTTCCGCAGTCTATGCACTTAACGCGGAGGAACCTTGAGCGTGGCATTGGAATCAGGTTCTTCGGGAGCGCCATGCGTCACACCTCCACCAGCTCAAACTTCTTAACGCGGAAGCCCTTTCCTCTGGTGTGGGCCTTACCGCAGACCGTACACCTAAACCTGAGGTCGAGCTTCTTGACAGGCTTCTCCCTTCCGGCTGGGTTCGGCCTCGGGAATCCGTGGTAACCCTTCATTATTCTGCGGAATCTCCTCTGGCCCTGGCTGAGCTCGCTCCTCGGCCTCTTCTTGACCTTCTCGACCTTGTGGATGGTGTGCTTTTTACAAAACGGACAGTATGTTCTTATCTGCTTCGGGTACTTCATCTCACTCACCCCCAGCGAAAAGCCCGGTGGGCTCCTTTCCGGATACCCCCGAGCCATGAGCCGATGACAGCTCGGGTTTCCCGTTTGTGGGGATATTTAAAAAGCTTTTTCCCATTTCCCGAAACTTTTAAATACTAAATGTTACTAAAAAGTCCCGGTGATGGGAAATGAAGAGGATGATTGACATCGTCAAGGAGGCAAAGAAGGTCGAAGGAAAGGCCGAGAAGGACTACAAAAAGCTACTCAAAAAGCTCGACAAGCCCGAGTACGCGGATTTGAGGGGACTGATTCTTAGGATTGCGATTGATACGGCCTTCCACAAGAGACTGATGGAGGCCCTTGAGAAGGCCTACGATGACGCCGTTAAGCTCGTCGAGGAGTATTCCATCGAGAAGCCCAACGAGGACTACGCACTAATCCCGGGCGTTCCAACGATGGTCATGCCCCTCGGTTTTGGGCCGGTGGGAGCCAGAATTCCGCCGGAGGAGGTAATAGAGGAGTTCCTCAAGGACTTCCCGACGGAGGTCGTTCTTCCTGAGGACGGCAAGAAGCTGGTCGAACTGCTCAGGAAGTACGCCGAGGAGGAGGCCAAGATGAGGGAGCTCTACGAGGAACTCTCAAAGCGGGCATTCCACCCGGTCGTCAGGGAACTCGTCAGAGAGCTGAGGAGAAACGAGGAACAGCACGAGAGCTTCATTAAGGGCCTCATTGAGAAGTACGCTAAAGAGTGAGTATCAGGGGAAGGAGGAAGGGAACCAAAGCTGTAAGGACGAACCCGTGGACAAAAGCAACGAGCGCGACTTCCCTTCCTCCAAATTTGGTTATTATCGGCAGGGTCGTGTCCATAGTTGTTGCCCCTCCCATGGCGACGGCTTTTTTGGGGTCAATCCTTTTTGTTGCGATTGGATATATCAGAATAGTCAGGATTTCCCTCATAAGGTTCCCAAGGAATCCAACGGCACCGTAGAGCGGGGAATACTGCGCTATCAACGGCCCTGTGAGGGAATACCACCCACATCCGGCCCCGATTGCCAGACCCCACTTCGGTTCTATGCCGAGGAGGAGCGAAGCAATAAGACCTCCAAGGATTGAGCCAATCAAGGTCAAAAACGGCAGGAGGAGGGCTTTTCTGCCAACCTTCATGAGCTCTTCCTTCCTGAAACTCAAACCGAGGTCCATTCCGATTAGGAATATCAGGACGTAGAGCATAACTTCATAGGCGTTCCCAAAGTTCGGGGAGAGGAAACGCCCGACGAGTACACCCAATGTGAGGGAGGTAAGAACGAGGTAGAGGAACCTCACCCAACCACCTCCGCGAGGAGAAGGCTTCCCGCTATCGTCAAAACTGCAAAAACCGTAGAGGCAAGGAGGAGCCAGAGGCCGTTTACCTGGACTTCCCCGGTTTTCACTCCCAGGAAGAATATCATAGCTAAGAGGGCAACGCTAACCGGGGCCTCAAGACTGGGCTTTTTCCCACTTCGCCGGAGCAGGTAGCCAAGAAGAAGGCCGAGGGTTAGGGGTATGAAGACGTTCATGCCCGAGATTCCACTCTGAAGGTTAATAAAAGTATCGAAGGGGCTCGGAGGGTGTTCACGTCATCACATCTCAGCGTGCTTGCTATTCTTCATCGCCCGGTGGAGATTTGGACGGTCGGTTTTAAACGTTTCCGAAAATATACTGGATTTCAACGGCTTTTCATGAAACCTCTCGGCTCAAGGTTTTTATTGTGAACGCCCAAGCTTTGGGGTGGTGGTTGTCATGATTAGGGCATCTGAAAGGGCCATGGGCGTGGAGTACGCCATCAGGGACGTTGTTCTTCCCGCCAGAGAACTTGAAAAGAGGGGGATAAAGGTCATCAGGCTCAACATAGGTGACCCCGGAAAATACGACTTTCAACCGCCGGAGCACATGAAGGAGGCTTACTGTCGTGCAATAAGGGAGGGCCACAACTACTACGGTCCCAGTGAGGGTCTCCCCGAGATGAGGGAAGCGGTTGTTAGGAGGGAGAAATGGAAGAACGGGGTTGATATAACACCAGATGACGTCCGCGTTACTACCGCCGTTACCGAGGCTCTCCAGTTGATTTTCGGTGCACTCCTGAACCCCGGCGACAACATACTCGTTCCAAGTCCCAGTTATCCGCCCTACACGGGCCTCGTCAAGTTCTACGGTGCCGAGCCAAGGGAGTATCTGACGATTGAGGAAAACGGCTGGCAACCTGATTTGGACGACATGAGGAAGCTGATTGACGAGAGAACTAAAGCCATAGCGGTTATAAACCCCAACAACCCGACGGGGGCACTCTACGAGAAGAAAACGGTAAAGGCAATTCTCGACTTGGCGGGAGAATACGATTTGCCAGTCATAAGCGACGAGATATACGACCTGATGACCTACGAGGGTAAGCACGTTTCTCCGGGCTCGCTCACAAAGGACGTTCCAGTTATAGTCATGAACGGCCTCTCGAAGGTTTACTTTGCCACCGGCTGGCGTCTGGGCTATTTCTACTACGTCGACCCAGAGAACAAGCTCGCCGAAGTCAGGGAGGCAATAGACAAGCTCATGCGCATAAGAATCTGCCCGAATACACCAGCTCAGTTCGCGGCGATAGCAGGTCTAACCGGGCCGATGAACTACCTTGAAGAGTACATGGCAAAGCTACGCGAGAGGAGGGACTACATCTACAAGCGCATCAACGAGATACCCGGTGTAAGCGCCGTCAAGCCTCAGGGAGCTTTCTACATCTTCCCCCGCATAGAGGAGAGGTCAAAGTGGAAGAACGACAAGGAGTTCGTTCTGGACGTTCTCCACAATGCCCACGTGCTCTTCGTCCACGGTTCTGGCTTCGGCAGGGCCGGGGACTGGCACTTCAGGATAGTGTTCCTCCCGCCGGTTGAAGTACTTGAAGAGGCCATGGACAGGTTTGAGGCGTTCATGAAGGCGAGGCTCTCATCCACCTGAGACCACCGGGATGACCTCAACTTCCGTTCCATCTTCCACTTTTTCGTCTTCCAAAACGACCCTTCCGTTGATTCTCGCTATCGCGCTCTCAGTGTTGAAGCCAACTTCCCTTAGGATGTCCTTAACGGTTATCCCTTTCCTCCATTCCACTTCCTTCTCGATTCCCCTTCCAAGGACCTTTACCCTAATCATCCCAATCACCTCACCTGAAGAGAACTGTCCTCCTAAAGACGTCCCTGTGGTTTCCGAAGGCCTCGAACATCCTTCCCGAGTAGTGTTTTACAGCAGAATCGAGGAGTTTGTTGAGGTTGTAGTTTATCTCGTCGCTCATCGGCATGTAAAGCGGGGCCGGCTCGTAGTAGTCCATTCCCTTGAGGAGGGACGTTGCGAAGTACCAGAGCGTCTTCTTGATTTTCCTTCCCCTAAGGGGTGAAAAGCTCGCATTTCCACCCCCAAAAGACGCATGGAGGACGACAATCTTCTCAACTTCCACACCCTTTTTGAGAAGTCTCCTCCTCTCGGTGCTTTCCAAATCCACTATCCTGTACCCGCTCCTCGTCGTTTCGTCGTAGTCAATGGAAACCCCGTAAATCTCTTCAATTTTCGGGTCGTAGACCAGAACCTCGGTTCCGCCGATGACGTACAGCCTATCGTCCCTGACGTCGAGAACTGTGTTTTCCGTGCTCAAAACGTCCATCCCCTCCGAGACTGCCAGAGCTGACATCGTGCTCTTTCCCGTGTGGGGATAACCAACGAAGAGAACGGCCCTCCCCTCAAGGTTGACGACGCTCACCGAATCCGTCACGAAAATCCTGCCCTTCCTTGCACCGGCCCTCGCAGTTGCCTGTAGGAGGAAGAAAACCGGTGCCTCGTTCTTATATGCCGATGGGACGGCCGACTCGAGCTTGTAACGGTCCTTCCCGTTCACGTCGTACATGGCGCTGAATACCCTGAAGGAGTCCCCTTTAAAGCGCTCTATCAAAACGTCGGGCTTTATCTCGGCTCTGAGGACGTCCGGAAGATAGCGTCGGGCAAAGAGGTTTCTAAAACCCTCGACGAAGCCGTCGTTTAGTTCGCCACTGAAGAGAACACCGACACCTCCGACGCTCAGCATCGTCATCAACGACGGTTTTGTTAGACCGTTATAAACCCTTCGCAGGGTTTTTATATCCACTCTCAAAGACAACTTGAGGCCTATGGTAACGCTAATAATAGCGGAGAAGCCCAACGTCGCCAGAAAAATCGCCTATGCCCTGGCCGAGGGTAAACCCGTTAGGAAAACCATAGGAAAGGTAAGTTATTACGAGTTCACCCGCGACGGGAAGAAGGTTATAGTTGCACCCGCAGTTGGGCACCTGTTTTCCCTTGCGCCAAAGACAAAAACCTACGGTTATCCAGTTTTCGACATCGAGTGGGTGCCGGTTTATGTCGCCGAGAAGGGGAAAAGCTACGCGAAGGACTACATAAAGGCCTTAGCCACGCTGGCGAAGAAAGCGGATGAGTTCATCGTCGCCTGTGACTACGACACGGAAGGAGAGGTAATAGGCTATACCGCCCTCAAATACGCCTGTGGCGTTGACCCCTCCAAGGCAAAGCGCATGAAGTTCTCGGCCTTAACCAAGAAGGACCTCCTAAAGGCCTGGTACAACCTCGAGCCGACCATAAACTTCGGCATGGCGGACGCTGGAATAGCGCGCCACGTTTTGGACTGGTACTGGGGCGTAAACCTTTCGAGGGCACTTACCTCGGCCATAAAAAGGGCCAGCGGTAAGTGGATGGTTCTCTCGACAGGTAGGGTTCAGGGGCCAACGCTAAAGTTCCTCGTTGAACGCGAGAGGGAAATCCAGAACTTCCAGCCCAAACCATACTGGGTCATCAAGATGCTCCTTGAGAAGAACGGTGAGAAATACACGGCCAGCTATGAGAAGGACAAAATCTGGGACGAGGAAGAGGCCAAGAGAATAGTTCAGGAAGCCAAGAAGGGGCCTGCCTTCGTTGAGAAAGTCGAGGTTAAACAGCAGAAGAGGAATCCCCCCGTTCCCTTCGACCTCGGAACCCTGCAGAGAGAGGCATACTCAGCTTTCGGCTATAGCCCGAAGAAGACATTGGAGCTTGCACAGCGCCTGTATGAGCGAGGCCTATCCTCATACCCCCGCACCTCATCGCAGAAGCTTCCCAAGAACCTTAACTTCCGCTCGATAATTCAAAACCTCGCCAAACTTCCCCAATACAAGCCCTTTGCACACGAGCTTCTGGGCAAAGAAAAACTCAAACCCGTCGAGGGCAAGAAGGAGGACCCGGCACACCCTGCAATATATCCTACGGGCGAACTTCCCAAGCCGGGGGAGCTTACCAAGGACGAGCAGAACCTCTACGATTTGATAGTCAGACGCTTTTTAGCTCTGTTCATGGAACCGGCAGTTAGGGAGAGCATGAGGGTTGTGATAAACTCCAACAACCACCGCTTCATCCTCAGTGGCTCGAGAACGGTCAAGGAAGGCTGGCTGAAGGTTTACGGCAAATACGTCAAGTTCGACGAGGTTATTCTCCCGCCTTTCAGGGAGGGTGAGCCCGTAAAGGTTCTCCAGATAAAGCGCGAGAAGAAGAAGACGAAACCCCCAGCTAGGTATTCGCCTGCATCGGTCATCAAGAAAATGGAGGACTTGGGAATTGGAACGAAGGCAACGCGTGCCCAGATACTTGAAACCCTATACCAGAGGGGCTACATAGAGGGCAAGAAGAAGATAAAGGTGACCCCCCTCGGAATGAAGGTCGTGGAGGCCCTCGAGAAAAACGTGCCCGACATAGTGAGCGTTGAACTGACGAGGGCCTTCGAGGAGAAGATGGAGGAGATAATGGCGGGAAAAGCCAAGAAGGATGAGGTCATCGAGGAGAGCAAAGAGCAGTTGATAAAAATCCTCAAGGTCTTCAAGGAGAAGGAGCTCGACATAGGGAAGATGCTCCTTGAGACGACCGGAACGGGAGTTACAACTTCAAAGGAGTCCGCGAAGGTTGAAAAGTCCGGGGGTTCTTCAAAAGCCACTGAAAACAAAAAGGTCCAATCGAGGGAAAAGCTCGTCCTCGGAAAGTGTCCGAAGTGCGGTGGCGATTTAGTGCTCAAATACAACAGGAAAACTGGAAAGAGGTTCGTGGGTTGCTCCAACTGGCCGAAGTGTGACGTAACTTACCCAATCCTCCAGCGCGGGGAGGTCATCCCGACCGGAAAGACCTGCTGTAACGGTGCTCCCGTTGTGAAGATTCGCGAGAAGGGCAGGGAGTACGAGATATGCCTTGACATGAACTGCAAGAACTGGAAGCGATAGTCTTATTTGCTTTCCTCCCCAACTTTAAACATGGACGACTGGGAAAGGGCCTCAAAGGTTCTTATCGACAACGCCCGCGAGTTTCTTGAGAGGCTGAGGGACGAGGTCAGGTTAAACGAGGTGACGCTGGCGACCCTCCTTGAGGTTCAGTCAACCTTCGTCCTCGGCCTGGCTGACGCGAGCCTGTATGCCTTTTCTTTATGCAACGATGACGACGTTGAGCTCTCCTACAGGCTCTTCCTTGAAGGTCTCGACGTGCTCAAAGCCGGCCATCTGTTTATCAGCGAACCGGAACTTGACCTGTGGCTTTCCCCGTTGAGGGGACTAAACCCCGAAAGGGGGTTTTCCCTCGACAGAAGGTTCTCCCTCCTCGGTGAGCCTAAGCCAACCATGGTGTGGGCCAACAGGATAGTCCAGCTCAGGAATGCACTCCATGGAAGGCCCGTTAGGGACCCCTTGAGGAACATCGGTTACGGGATAGGCGAGGAGGACAGACGCTTTCCAGTCCTTTTAAAGGCCGTTAGGAGGCTTTACAGGCTCTACCCCGCTCCAATGGAGGAAGTTGCCAGATTACTCACCCTTGAGCTCAGCGCTGGACTAGACGAGAGACCTCTGGAGTGCTCGGACGGAACCTGCGACGAGATAACCGAGCTCCCAGACGTTTCAGGTTTCAGAAAAACTGTTTCCGGAGAAGTTGAGCTCTACTACCTCATCGAGAACTCCAAGGGTATAAGCTCTCCCTGGGGAAGCCTGAGCGTTGGAAGGGCGAGGGAGATAGTCGTGTTCTCAAGGAAGAAGGGAAAGGGATTCAGGCTCAGAGAAGTTCCTTGAGAAGGCTGAGTCTCCTCTTGCTCATAAGGACCTTCGGGTGCTTGAGGAGGGCCTTTATGACCTCGGTGTAGTCTCCAGAGGCAATTTTCTCGGCGTCTGCACCTCTGAGTATCTGGATGAACAGGTCGAGGTCTTCATCGGTGAGCTTTTCCGTAACGCGCCTAACCTTAAGAACCTTCTCAAGCCTCTTTCCGTCGGTCTCCCACCACTCCTTTGTGTAGTTCTGGAGGAGTGAGAGGTTTTCCTCTTCCAGGGCCTTTACAATCCACTTGCTCGCTATGGTTCCTGCCTCCATCGCTTCTGCCATTCCACCGCCGTGCATCGGGTTTACCTGTCTAGCTGCATCGCCGACAACCAAAACGTTGTCCTTGACAAGCTCCTTCACGAAGCCTCCAACCGGAACCACTCCAACGTTTACCTCAAGGATTTTCCTCATGGGTATGTTGTTCTCCTTCAGCCACTTGTCGAGGTAGTACTTTGCCGTCTCCGGGTGGTCGGAGGCTATGCCTATTCCCACATTAGCTCTATCCTCGTCCTTCGGGAAGACCCAGACGTAGCCCCTTGGCGCTACCTCGTTGCCGAACCAGAGGTGGATTAAATCTGGGTCAAACCCCTCTATGAGCATCTCGTATTCATAGCTCGAGTCGAACTCGTGTGGCGGAGCGTATGTGTTTATGCCGGCCTTTCTTGCTATCGTGCTTTCGACTCCATCTGCCGCAACGATTATGTCCGCGTATATCTCAACAGGCTCGTCCTCGTGCTTGGCCTTTATTCCGGCCACCTTGCCGTCCTTCCTTATGACGTCCAAAGCCTCCGTTCTAGCTAAAACGTCCGCCCCGGCCTTGGCCGCGTAGTAGGCCAGCATCTTGTCGAAGACCTTCCTCTCGAGGATTACACCGCTGACCTCCTTATAGCGGAGCTCGAGCTCGTAACCGCTTGGAGAATAGAGCTTTGCACCGTAAATCTCGCGGTTGATGAATCTTTTATCATAGGGGATGTCGTACTTATCGAAGACCTTTATGCTTATCCCCTCGGCGCACTGTTTCGGCGTTCCAATTGCCCATTTCTTATCAATGAGCAGAACCGAAAAACCGGCCTTGGCAACGTTTCTCGCTATTATAGGCCCGGCTATTCCGGAACCAACGACGACAACGTCGTACTTCCAGCTCATTCGCTCACCTCCAGGGGTTCAGCGCTCAGCGCTCCAACCGGGCAGGCGTTAATGCATATCTTACAGCTGATGCACTTGTCCTGGAGAAACTCCCAGCCCGTGGAGTGGACCTCTATGGCGAGGGTCGGGCACACTCCAGCACAGCCACCGCAGAGGTAGCACCTGTCCTCGTTAACGACGATTTTAATCTTCTCCGGCATGGTCGTCACCGCCGAGCTTTGCCTTCAGTCTTTCGTCATCTATCGTTATGGTGTCGTCTTTTATCCTTAACGGAACGAACTTGTCCAGCTCACTAACTTTCGCGAGCACTTCCCTCTCCTTAAGGTTGAGCCTGTCGCTCAGTTCTTCAACCGTGGCTTTTCCGTTGAGGAGGACGTAATGTAGAATGGCTAACTGCGTCATGTCGCCGATTTCCTTTAGATATTTTTCCTTAATCATAGCCATGAGCCTGTCTCTCTTGTTTTCTATGCTCTGCAGGGTTCTGAGGACGTTTTCAAGTTCTTCACTCAGGGTTCTGAAGGTCAGAATCATCTCTCCCAGGGTTTTCTGCTCCTCCAGATGGTCTGAACTCTCCGAGTTAGCTCTAAGGTCAAGCCCGCGATACCAGAAGATGTTCGGAGTGATAGTTACCACATATGTCTTGGCGATGTTTATGTCGTAGTACTTTCTCGCGGGTCCTATGAAGGGCCCCTCCCTCTCGTAGGATTTCAGGATTCCCTCTCGTTCCATTATTTTAAGGTGCTTTGCCACGGCCGTTGAGGAGACACTAACCTTACTGCTCAGAAAACTGAAGTAGCATTCGGTGCAGGTGAGGTGACTCAGCAAATCGCGCCTCACCTTGTTTCCAAGGATGTAAAAAATGTCTGGTTCATCCATGGCCCACACCACCCAAACCTGTGACGTAAAGCTTATATATTGGACATTAAACTTAAGGTTGCAAACCTGGGGATTTTCACCCAGAGAAGATGGTTTGTGATGATTATAAACCTTTAGATGGGGGTGTGATTGATGGGACTGATTAGCGACGCCGACAAGAAGGTAATAAAGGAGGAGTTCTTCTCCAAGCTCACCGAGCCGGTTAAGCTCATGGTCTTCACCGGAAAGGACCACTGCCAGTACTGTGACCAGCTCAAACAGCTCGTCCAGGAGCTTGCCGAACTCAGCGACAAGCTGAGCTATGAGTTCATAGACTTCGACACAGAGGAGGGCAAGAAGAAGGCCGAGGAGTACAGGATTGACCGCGCTCCGGCAGTCAGCATAACCAGAAACGGTCAGGACGTTGGGGTTCGCTTCTTCGGCCTTCCCGCCGGCCACGAGTTCGGTGCCTTCCTTGAGGACATAGTTGACGTCAGCAACATGAGCACGGACTTGATGCCCGAGAGCAAGGAGGAGCTCGCCAAGATTGACAGGAACGTTAGAATACTCGTCTTTGTCACTCCGACATGCCCGTACTGCCCGCTCGCAGTTAGAATGGCCCACAAGTTCGCCATCGAGAACACCAAGGCAGGTAAGGGCAAGATTCTTGGAGACATGGTCGAAGCCATTGAGTACCCTGAGTGGGCCGACCAGTACAGCGTCATGGCGGTGCCGAAGATAGTCATCCAGGTGGACGGCGAGGACAAGGTCCAGTTTGAAGGTGCTTATCCTGAGAAAATGTTTATGGAGAAGCTCCTCCAGGCCCTGGAGTGACCTTTCCTTTCTTTTCTGTCCGGCTCTTGTCGGTGTTTTTAAAACTTCCGAAGTTTGAATGAACAACTTCATACATCAAAGAACCAAAAAGGGCTGGAAATCGGTTCTTAAACTTTACGCAACCGATATAAAGCCTTTCCACCGAGCTACCACTCGAAAAGCTTATATACCGGAACCCGCAGGTGGGGGTAGTGATATCGTTCTATAAAAAACGTTAAGGGGGCAATTCTCGGTGGCGGCGAAAAAAGAATTTAATATATTCACTCACGTGCTGGTTCCCGAGCACAGAATCCTTAGTGAGGAGGAGAAGGAGGAACTCCTCAAGAAGTACAGGATTAAGATTTCCCAGCTTCCACAGATTAAGGCTTCTGACCCTGCCGTTGTTGCTCTCGGAGCAAAACCCGGCGATGTTATCGAGATAAAGAGGAAGAGCCCCACGGCGGGTTACTACTACTATTACCGCCTCGTTGTGGAGGACTGATTTTAGGGGTGAGAGTTTATGAGCAGAGGAGTTACCGTTAACGAGCCCACTCTAACTCCTGACGAGCTCTGGCTTG
Organism: Thermococcus sp.; assembly: GCF_027011145.1. NCBI lineage: Archaea > Methanobacteriati > Methanobacteriota > Thermococci > Thermococcales > Thermococcaceae > Thermococcus > Thermococcus sp. Next base: position 29,278 of record NZ_JALVAO010000042.1, read on the forward strand.
TTATGGAGTCATACTGGAAGGAGAAAGGCCTTGTGAGACAGCACCTCGATTCTTACAACGCCTTCATTGAGCATGGCCTTCAGGAGGTCGTCAATGAGTTCGGTGGCGTTAAACCGGACATCCCCGGTTTGGAAGTCAAGTTTGGGAGGATTAGGCTCGGTGAGCCCGAGTTTCAGGAAGCCCAGGGGCAGAGAAGACCCCTCTATCCAATGGACGCGAGAATTAGAAACCTGACCTATTCTGCTCCCCTTTACCTCGAAATGATTCCTGTCGTCAACGGCATCGAGCAAGAACCCGTCGAGGTTCGCATCGGTGAGTTACCGATAATGCTCAAATCCAAGGCCTGCCGTCTCTACGGTCTCAGCGATGAGGAGCTCATAAAGCTCGGCGAGGACCCGAAGGACCCGGGAGGATACTTCATCATAAACGGCTCCGAGAGGGTTATAGTCTCTATCGAAGACCTCGCTCCAAACAAGACACTCGTGGAGAGGGACGAGAGGCAGAACCGCGTTATTGCCAAGGTCTTCTCCTACAGGCACGGTTACAGGGCTCTGATTACCGTTGAGAGGAAGAAGGACGGAATCCTCTACGTGTCCATTCCGAACGTCCCCAAGCCCGTCAAGTTCGTCTACGTAATGCGCGCACTCGGCCTTCTCAGCGATAAGGAGATAGTTGAAGCCGTCAGCGACGACCCGAGGATTCAGCAGATTCTCTTCGACAACCTCGAGGATGCAAGCGACATAAGAAGCCAGGAGGAGGCACTTGACCTCATAGGAAGGCTCTCCCTTCCGGGCCAGCCGAAGGAGTACAGGCTCAAGAGGGCGGAGCACATCATAGACAACAACCTCCTCCCCCACATGGGAGTCGAGCCCGGGAGGAGGAAGGCTAAGGCCTACTACCTTGGCATGATGGCCCTGAAGGTCCTCGAACTTTCGCTCGGCCTTCGTGGTGAAGACGATAAGGACCACTACGCCAACAAGAGGCTCAAGCTGGCCGGAGACCTTCTCAAGGATCTCTTCAGAATAGCCTTCGGTCAGCTCGTCAAGGACATGCAATACCAGATGACCAAGACCTACCAGAGGAAGGGTGAGAGATACACCTTCGAGAACGTCCAGCGCTTTGTTAGAAACTCGATAAGGCCCGACGTCCTGAGCGAGAGGATTGAGCATGCCCTAGCTACCGGTGCCTGGCCCGGTGGAAGAACCGGTGTGAGCCAGCTCCTTGACAGAACTAACTACATCTCAACGCTCTCCCACCTCAGGCGCGTGACTTCCCCGCTCAGCAGGGACCAGCCCCACTTCGAGGCGCGTGATTTACACGGAACCCACTGGGGTAGAATCTGTCCCACCGAGACGCCCGAAGGTCCCAACTGTGGTCTGGTTAAGAACTTAGCTTTGATGTCCCAGATAACCACCGGCGTTCCGGAGGAGGAAGTCCGCGAGTACCTCATGAAGCTCGGCATAGTCCCGATTGAGGAGAGAAGGCCAGCTCCGGGTCTCTACCGCGTTTACCTCAACGGTGTCCTTATCGGAACAATCGAGGATGGACGGGGTCTCGTGAAGAGAATAAGAACCGACAGGAGGAGCGGTAAGATAAGCGACGTCATAAACGTGGCCATCTACGAGGACGAGGAAGTTAAGGAAATCTACGTCAACAGCGATGACGGTAGGGTTAGGAGGCCCCTCATAATAGTCGAGAACGGAAAGCCCAAGCTCACCCGCGAGCACATTGAGGGTATAAAGAACGGAACCCTTACCTGGAGCGACCTCATCAAGATGGGCGTCATCGAATACCTCGATGCCGAAGAAGAGGAGAACGCCTACGTTGCCACCTGGCCATGGGAAGTAACCGAGGAGCACACCCACCTAGAGCTGATGCCGGCCGCGATACTCGGTATACCGGCTTCACTCGTTCCTTACCCGGAGCACAATGCTGCACCTCGTAACACCTACGGTGCCGGTATGGCCAAGCAGAGCCTCGGCCTCGGCTGGTCAAACTTCAGGATTAGGGTTGATACCAGAGGTCACCTCATGCACTACCCGCAGGTTCCGCTCGTCAACTCGAGGATAATGAAAGCAGTCGGTTTCGAGGAGAGGCCCGCTGGTCAGAACTTCGTTGTGGCCGTCCTCAGCTACCACGGTTACAACATGGAGGATGCCGTAATCATCAACAAGGCCTCAATCGAGCGCGGATTGGCCAGGTCAACCTTCTTCAGAACCTACGAAGCTGAGGAGAAGAGGTATCTGGGCGGTCAGAAGGACGCCTTCGAAATCCCCGACCCGACGATACAGGGCTACCTTGGTGAAAAATACTACAGGCACCTCGACGAGGACGGTCTCATCTTCCCCGAATCGAAGGTCGAAGGAAAGGACGTCCTCGTTGGTAGAACCTCTCCGCCTAGGTTCCTTGAGGAGCAGAGTGGCCTTGGAGGTGTCGCCCTCCAGGGTAGGCGCGAGACGAGCGTGACGGTAAGGCCGAGTGAGAGGGGTATAGTTGACAAGGTCATCGTCACCGAGACCGGCGATGGAACCAAGCTCGTTAAGGTTACTGTTAGGGACCTCCGCATTCCTGAGCTGGGAGACAAGTTCGCTTCAAGACACGGTCAGAAGGGTGTTATCGGTTTAATCGTCCCGCAGGAGGATATGCCCTGGACCGAGAGCGGTATCGTTCCAGATTTAATCGTCAACCCGCACGGTATTCCAAGCCGTATGACCGTTGGACAGCTCATAGAGGCAATAGGCGGAAAAGTGGCTTCTCTCAAGGGCAGGCGCGTTGATGGAACGGCCTTTATCGGTGAGCCAGAGGAGAAGCTGAGGAAGGAACTTGAAGAGCTCGGCTTCAAGCACAGCGGAAGGGAAATCATGTACGACGGTATAACCGGCAGAAGACTTGAGGCGGATATATTCGTCGGCGTTATCTACTACCAGAGACTGCACCACATGGTCGCCGACAAGATGCACGCGAGAAGCAGAGGTCCGGTTCAGGTCCTCACCAAACAGCCAACCGAGGGAAGGGCCAGGGAAGGTGGTCTTCGCTTTGGTGAGATGGAGCGTGATGTCTTAATCGGTCACGGTGCGGCAATGCTACTCATAGAGCGTCTCCTGGAGGAGAGCGACAAGACTGAGGTGTGGGTCTGCGAGAACTGTGGACACTTAGCTTTAGAGGACAAGCGTCGCGGTAAGGTCTACTGTCCGGTCTGTGGCGAGGAGGAGAGGATAAGCAAGGTCGAGATGAGCTACGCGTTTAAGTTGCTCCTCGACGAGCTGAAGGCGATGGTGATTAGGCCTTCCCTCAGGTTGAAGGATAGGGTGTGATGGCCATGCAGTCGATGAAAAAGGTCATCGGAAGTATTGAGTTTGGTATACTCTCACCCCAGGAAATCAGAAAGATGAGCGCCGCCGAGATAACAGTTCCAGACACCTACGACGACGATGGTTATCCAATAGAAGGGGGCCTCATGGACAAGAGGCTCGGCGTCATTGACCCCGGTCTTAGATGTGAGACCTGTGGTGCAAGAGCAGGAGAGTGTCCGGGCCACTTCGGCCACGTCGAGCTTGCCAGGCCGGTAATTCACGTGGGCTTTGCCAAGACCATCCACCGCGTTCTGGAGAGTACATGTAGGGAGTGCGGAAGGATAAAGCTCACAGATGAGGAGATTGAGGAATACATGAAGAAGTTCGAAGTTGTCGGCGACAGAAAGAAGGCCAAAGACAGGCTCATCAAGGAGATACACAAAAAGGCCAAGGAGAGAATGGTCTGCCCGCACTGTGGGGCACCGCAGTTCCCGATTAAGTTCGAGAGGCCGACCATCTACTGGGAGCTCAGGAAGGACGAGGAGGGCAACGAGTACAAGCACAGGATGATGCCGAGCGAGGTTAGAGACAGGCTTGAGAAGATACCCGACAAGGACCTACCGCTCCTCGGCCTGCACCCCGAGAAGGCCCGTCCCGAGTGGATGGTTCTCACCGTCCTTCCAGTTCCGCCCGTTACCATGAGGCCATCCATCACGCTTGAGAGCGGTATTCGCGCTGAGGACGACCTCACTCACAAGCTGGTCGATATCATCCGTATCAACAACCGCCTCAAGTCCAACATCGAGGCCGGAGCGCCACAGCTGATTATAGAAGACCTCTGGGACCTTCTGCAGTACCACGTGACAACTTACATCAACAACGAAACATCTGGAATTCCCCCGGCCAAGCACAAGAGCGGAAGACCGCTGAAGACCCTCGCCCAACGTTTGAAGGGTAAAGAGGGTCGCTTCCGTGGAAACCTCAGCGGTAAGCGTGTTAACTTTTCAGCGAGAACTGTCATCAGCCCTGACCCGATGATAAGCATCAACGAGGTCGGCGTTCCTATACCTGTGGCAATGGAGCTAACCGTTCCTGAAAAGGTTACGGAGTTCAACTACGAGAAGCTCAGGCAGAGGGTTCTCAATGGCCCCGATAAGTATCCTGGCGCCAACTACGTTATCGATCCCGAGGGAAGGAGAATTCGCCTCATGGAAACCAACCGCGAGCTCATAGCTGAAAAGCTCGACATCGGCTGGACGGTTGAGAGACATCTCGAGGATGGTGACATCGTTCTCTTCAACAGACAGCCATCGCTCCACAGGATGAGTATCATGGCCCACCGCGTTAGGGTAATGCCCTACAGGACGTTCCGCCTTAACTTGGCAGTCTGCCCGCCCTACAACGCTGACTTCGACGGTGACGAGATGAACCTCCACGTGCCACAGACGGAGGAAGCTCAAGCAGAAGCGAAGATACTCATGGAAGTCCAGAACCACATAATCTCGCCGAGGTATGGAGGCCCGCTCATAGCTGGAATCCAGGACCACATCTCCGGAGGTTATCTCCTCACGCGCGAGGGGGCGTACTTTACGAGGAGTGAAGTCGAGCAGATGCTTATGTTTGCCGGCGTTGATGTTGACGAGCTTCCAAAGCCCGACAAAGTCGAAAACGGCGTTGAACTCTGGAGTGGAAAGACTATCTTCTCGCTCCTCCTTCCGGATGACCTGACCATATGGTACCGCAATAAGCTCTGCGATGAACCCGAGAGATGTGAGGCACTAGAAAAGCTCATCGAGGAGAAGCTCGTTCCCAGCGAGGAGGAAGTCAGAAAGCTCGCCTACGACGGCTTCGTCTACATACAGAACGGAAAGCTCCTCAGCGGTGCAATAGACAAAAAGGCCTACGGCAGGGAGGACGGAAAGCTCCTCGACATCATAGTGAGGGAGTACGGCGTCGAGAGGGCCAGGCAGTTCCTTGACCAGGTTACCAAGTTGACAATCTGGGTAATAACCCACAAGGGCTTTACCACTGCGATAGACGACGAAGACCTGCCTCAGGAGGCCCTTGACAGGATTAAGGAGATAATCCGCGAGGCTGAAGAGAGAGTTAACAGGCTCATCGAGGCCTACAAGCGCGGTGAGCTCGAACCTCTCCCGGGTAAGACCCTGGAGGAGACCCTTGAGAGCAAGATAATGGCCGTTCTCGCTGAAGCGCGTGATAACGCCGGTAAGGTCGCTGAGAAATACCTTGGTATGAACAATCACGCGGTGATAATGGCCAAGACCGGAGCGAGGGGTAAGATACTCAATATCACCCAGATGGCAGCTTTACTTGGCCAGCAGTCCATTAGAGGAAAGCGTCTCTACCGTGGCTACCGCGGAAGAGTTCTGACTCACTTCAAGCCCGGGGATTTGGGAGCCAGAGCCAGGGGATTCGTAGTAAACTCCTACAAAAGCGGTCTAACGCCTCAGGAATACTTCTTCCACGCGATGGGTGGTAGGGAAGGTCTCGTCGACACCGCGGTAAGAACTGCCCAGAGCGGTTACATGCAGAGGAGATTGATAAACGCCCTCCAAGACCTCAAGGTAGACTACGATGGAACCGTTAGAGAGCCCACCGGAATCATCGTTCAGTTCCGCTATGGAGAGGACGGCGTTGACCCGATGAAGAGCTGGGGCGGAAAGACCGTTGATGTGGACAGGATTATAATCAGAACCCTGTTGAAGACCCGTGCTAAGGGGTGATGCTCATGGTTTCCAAGAGGACTATCAAAAGTCTTGTTGATAAAGCCGACCTTCCTCCAAGTGTTAAGGAGGAGCTTTACCAGAAGCTTGTGAAGTACAATGAGAAGTACGACCTCAAGAAGGCCGAGGTTGAGGCCATAATCGAGGAGACTGTTAAGGAATACCAGAACGCCTTGGTCGAACCTGGGGAGGCCATAGGAACGGTCGCGGCCCAGTCAATTGGCGAGCCATCAACCCAGATGACCCTTAACACCTTCCACTACGCGGGTGTCGCTGAGATAAACGTTACCCTCGGTCTGCCGAGAATCATCGAGATTGTTGACGCTAGGAAAAACCCATCAACGCCCATTATGACCGTTTACCTCGACGAGAAGCACCGCTACGACAGGGAGAAGGCCCTTGAAGTCGCGAGGAGGATAGAAGGAACAACCCTTGAGAACCTCGCGAGGGAGGAGACGATAGACATCCTCAACTTTGAGTTCATAGTCGAGATTGACCCAGAGAGGCTTGAGAAGGCCGGCCTCGACATGGATAGGGTTAAGAGAAAGCTTGAGAGCTCCTTTAAGAGTGCTGAGGTCGAGGTTGATGGATATACCCTCATAGTGAGGCCAAAGAAGGCAACGAAGCTTTCAGATTTGAGAAAGCTTGCCGAAAAGGTTAAAAAGCACCGTCTTAAGGGTCTCTCTGGCGTTGGGAAGACCATCATAAGGAAGGAAGGCGACGAGTACGTAATCTACACCGAGGGCTCTAACTTCAAGCAGGTCCTCAAGGTTCCGGGCGTTGACCCCACGAGAACCAGAACCAACAACATCCACGAGATTGCAGAAGTTCTCGGAATTGAGGCAGCGAGAAACGCCATCATCGAGGAAATCGTCAACACGATGCGCGAGCAGGGTCTTGAGGTTGACGTCAGGCACATCATGCTCGTCGCCGATATGATGACCCTCGACGGCGTAATCCTGCCGATAGGCAGGCACGGTATCGTCGGGGAGAAGGCGAGTGTCTTAGCGAGGGCGGCCTTTGAGATTACAACTCAGCACCTGTTCGAGGCCGCCGAGAGGGGAGAGGTTGACCCGCTCAACGGTGTCGTTGAGAACGTCCTCATCGGCCAGCCGGTTCCAGTCGGGACCGGAATAGTCAAGCTGGCAATGAATCTCCCCCTGAGACCGAAAAGGGAGTAGGGAGGTGTAGTTAATGGTTGACTTCGCCTTTGAACTTAGGAAAGCCCAGGACACGGGTAAGATAGTTATGGGAGCCAAGAAGAGCATACACTACGCAAAGGTCGGCGGTGCCAAGATGATTATAGTGGCCAGGAACGCGAGGCCTGACATAAAGGAGGACATCTACTACTACGCCAAGCTCAGTGGAATACCTGTTTACGAGTTTGAGGGAACGAGCGTCGAGCTTGGAACTCTCCTTGGAAGACCCCACACCGTTTCGGCCCTCGCGATAATCGACCCGGGCGAGAGCAAGATACTCGCCCTTGCCGGGGGTAAGGAGTGATGCCGCTCAAGCTCAACACAGACCAGATAAAGTACATAGCCCTCTTCGAGAGCATGACCGGAGCGACGGTCTTGGACTGCCTCATAGACACCAACAGGAACAGGCTCATCTACGTCATCAAGAAGGGCGAGATGGGTCTGGCCCTCGGAAAGAAGGGTGCGAACGTCAAGCGCGTCCAGGGGATGCTCGGCAAGGAAATTGAACTCATCGAGCACTCCGAGAATCCTGAGGAGTTCCTGAGGAACATTTATAAGAGCCTCGGAGTTAAGGTTAAAAAGGTTCATATCACCGAGAAGAAGGACGGTAAGAAGGTCGCCCTCCTCGATATCGGCCCGCGCGACAAGCCTCGCGCAATAGGAAGGGGCGGTCAGAATATAAACCTCGTGAAAGAGTTGATGGAGAGACACCACGGCATTCACGACGTGATTATAATTTGAGGTGATGTTCATGCCCGGAAAGAAGGCTCCGTATGGTGAATTCGCTGGTAGAAAGCTTAAGCTCAAGAGGAAGAAGTTCCGCTGGAGCGACATAAGGTACAAGAGAAGGGTCCTCAGGCTTAAGGAGAAGAGCGACCCGCTTGAAGGCGCTCCGCAGGCCAGGGGAATAGTCCTTGAGAAGATAGCGGTCGAGGCCAAGCAGCCGAACTCGGGAATGCGTAAGGCAGTTCGTGTTCAGCTCATAAAGAACGGTAAGGTCGTTACCGCCTTTACACCCGGTGACGGTGCCATAAACCACATCGACGAGCACGATGAGGTCATAATCGAGGGAATCGGCGGTCCTAAGGGTGGTTCTATGGGTGATATCCCCGGAATCCGCTACAAGGTCGTCAAGGTGAACCGCGTTAGCCTCAAGGAGCTCGTCAAGGGAAGAAAGGAGAAGCCGAGGAGGTGAATGGGATGGCCAAGCCACTCAGTGAGCGCTTCTTCATCCCGAAGGAGCTCAAGGTCATGGGAAGGTGGAGCGTTGAGGATGTCGTTGTCAACGACCCCTCTCTGAGGCCCTACATAAACCTCGACGCCAGAATCCTCCCGCACAGCCACGGCAGGCACGCCAAGAAGCCCTTTGGCAAGGCCAACGTTCACATCGTTGAAAGGCTCATCAACAAGGTCATGAGGAGCGGTGCCAGCCACTACAAGGCCGGCGGTCACTTCATGAGGAGGGAGCACCGCTCGATAATGAGCAAGAAGATGAAGGCCTACGAAGTTGTTAAGGAGGCCTTCATGATTATCGAGAGAAGAACCAAGCAGAACCCGATTCAGGTACTCATAAGGGCAATCGAGAACTCCGCCCCGAGGGAGGACACAACCACCATCGCCTTCGGTGGAATCCGCTACCACATGGCTGTTGACGTTTCTCCCCTCAGGAGGCTTGACGTCGCCCTCAAGAACATAGCCCTTGGAGCTAGCATAAAGTGCTACCGCAACAAGACCACCTACGCCCAGGCCCTCGCCGAGGAAATTATAGCTGCTGCCAACAAGGACCCGAAGAGCTTCGCCTACAGCAAGAAGGAAGAAATCGAGAGGATTGCCCAGTCCTCACGCTGAGGGCTGGAAGTTTTTCTCATTCATTTCTCCATTTGTACGTTTCCAGATTTCTGTCCCAAAACGTTTTTATGCTCGTTGAGTAAGACAATTTTGGTGGATGTAAGATGGTAACAGTCAAAGTTTCCTCAAAGGGCCAGATAGTCTTACCCAAGGCAATTCGCGAGAAGTTTGGCATCAAAGAGGGCGACGAGCTTGAGGTTCTTGACTTTGGAGACGAGATTGTGATCGTTCCGGTAAAGAAAGACCTGAAGCTCAGGGGGCTTGTAAAGTTCGAGAAACCTGTCAGAGAGATACTCCAAGAAATCCGGAAAGAGGAAGAGGAGCTGGAGGCCAGAGAATGAGGGTCGTCTTGGATAGCTATGCAGTTTTGGCTTACATAAATGACGAAGCGGCCGCGGAGAGAGTTGAGGAGTATCTCAACCTCGGGAGGAGAGGGAAGGCAGAACTTTACATGAACGTGGTGAATCTCGGCGAGGTTTACTATGTCATCTCAAGAAAGAGGGGAACGGATATAGCAAATCTTGCAGTTGCCCTTATCAGGAGGGAACCGATCAAACTCGTGGTTGTCGATGAGAGGCTCGCTCTCATAGCCGGAAGGATAAAAGCCTTCCACCGGCTCAGCTACGCCGATGCCTTCGCCGTTGCAACGGCAATAGACCTGAACGCAACTCTCCTAACCGGAGATGATGAGTTTAGGAGCGTTGAGGACAAGGTCAAAATAGAATGGCTTTGAGTTCCCCATTGTTTTTCAGGTCTTCTACAGCCAAAAGGGAAATGCTGGATTTACTACCACTTACCGTGCTGTTGTAGGTGTGTGCAACTCTCTTCCCAGTATTATACCCTCCGGGAGGAGGGAAATCTATAAGTACCCGGAGGGAGGAGGGAAATGGGCGACGCGGATTTAATCTTGGTCTTGTTGGATTTTTTTCATTGTTTGGAGCTTGGTTGAGATTCAGTGATTTATACAATACAATAAATCCTGAGGACTGCAAAACTAAGAGCTGCGCGAAAGATGGAATGGACAAGGGACTGCAGGTGGTAATCCTCTCAGTTATTTCATTCTGGTTACTTTCCTTCGAAATTATAACAAAAGCGGAAAAAGACAGCACCACGATCATAACCGCTCTCGGTCTATTGACATTTGGATTTACTGTGTACGGTCTCTACAAATGGCGTGCATACAGGGAAAGATACAAGGAGCTCCTCCTCCAAGAAGCCATCGCCAAGGGCGTCGAAATCGGCATGAAGAAGGCGAAAAAAGCCTAAAGCTCTCCTGCTTATCTTAGAATTCTTTTTACAACCTCATCCGAGATCCTGAAGCCGTTTCTTCTCAGCTCTTCCACGTAGGGAGCAATCTGAGATATAAAACCTCTTCTCTTCGCGAGGAGGAGTAAGCCAAGCGTTCCCGTTATCCTCACCCCAAAGCCCCTCGCGACTTTTCTCGCGTCCTTGTCATCGAGAACGATCAAATCAACCTCATTTTCGAGGGCAAACGCTATCGTCTCGGCCTCTCCGTGGTCAATCATCTCAAGCAGAAACTTCATCTTCACCATTCCGGGTAGCTCAACAACTATTTTCTTTCCCATCTTCCCACCGGGTTAGCGATTGGTGTCATGATATTTAACGCCTTCGCCCAGTATTATACCCTTCGGGAGAAGGGAAATCAATAAATACCCGGAGGGAGAAGGGAAATGGGAAGCAGGGTAGAGGCTCTTGAAAAAGAGCTTAAAGGAAGTAATCTTCCTTTAACCTTGTTTATCCTGTTAATATCCACTCCAATTTTGGGAATATATTACTTTTGGGATGCATTCAGGAACACAGAATCTACTTTAGGGATTATAGCAGGATTGGTAAGTACCATTGGAGTTCCAATAGCATTAGTAGTTGTTGCATATGACCTTCTCAAGCTAAAAGCTGATCCCCAAAAGTTCGTCGAAGCTTACAGGAAAGATGAAGCCCAAACCTCAGAGATAGAGATTCTGGAGAAGGCTTATTCAAAGGCACATGACTACGTTTCAGAGGCGTTCAGGGATACACTAATACTCTGGCTTGGCCTCGGATTCATAACGGCACTCGTAGAGATTGCCGTGATAACGGGAAGCCTTGAGGTAAAAGACTCCACCAGGTTCTGGGTGTTAATAGGACTCTCCTCCCTCTTGTCCGTAGTGAGCTTTATCCTGATGATAATCTTCTACCTCCGCAAGCGTTCCATCGAGAAGGCCCTCTTCGCAATCCAGCTCAAGAAGACTGACAAGGCAGAGCTTTCGATAAAGCTCTGATTCTATCTTTTTATCAAACTCCTCCCCACCATATTGTTTGGCTTCTCAACGCCGAAGAAATCAAGTATCGTCGGCGCTATGTCCATGAGCGAGGCCTTCTCAAGGTTTATACTCTCAAAGCCCCATAGAATGAGCGGAACTTTAACGACGGGCTCGTTCATTGACCCGTGCATGCCCCTGACCCAGTGGCTTACTCCCTTTACCCCCTTACACATCCTGTGGGAGCAGAACCAGTAGCCGGGCTTGGCCGAGACAATCAGCTCGCCACTGTTTGGCGTGTCCAGGTGAGGAAGCTCATCGCGGAAGAAGACCTCTCCAACACCTGGCGCTCTCCTCAGAATCTCAAAGGCTTCCTCGGCCTCGTTGGGGTTCCTCAAATAGACGTGAACTCCCCCACCCGACGAAACCCTAAGCGTCTCAACCCCGTGCTCCCTGAGGTAGGTTTTCAGGTTCACCCAAGTATGAACATCCTCCTGCCCGTGGTCGGCAAAGATTATGAATGCGTACTCCTCTTTGAGGCACTCCCACAGGGTTCTGACGGCTGTATCAACGGTTTCCACGGCCTTAAGAGCACCTTCGCTTTCCGGCCCGTGGTCGTGGCTCATTCCATCAATCGAGGCGAAGTGAACGAGGAGCAGGTCAGGTTTACATTCTTCGTAGATGTAGAGGGCCGAATTCAAAACCCAAACGTCCTTCCTCCAGTCCCTTCCGTGTTGTCTGTACAGCTCGTTGCTTGCAAAGAAAGGCGGGAAAATCCTCATGTCCGTTCCGCTGAAGGGAGGCATAGTATAACCGGTGACCGAGCCCGTTCTAATGCCTTTCTGACGGAGTATGTCCACGACAGTCGGAGCCTTTATGACCTTGTGGGGGTTGAATGCAATCTCGTAATCGTAGAAGTTAACCTTTCTGTCGCTTAGCCTGTCGTAGTAGCCGTTCTCAACGACGCCGTGGTCCCTGGGCCAAACCCCCGTCATTACGCTCGTGTGAACCAAATCTGTGAGCGTTGGGAAGATGGAATCAACGACCGCGAAGTCACCGCTTTCAGCTAACTCGCTCAGGAAGGGCATGTGCTTTAGGTTGTAAACCCCGTTCCCGTCGAGGCTTATAAGGGCGAGCTTCTTTCTCATGGTTCAAACCCCATGGGCTTAATTCAAACTCCCGTAAATGTCGGGCTCGTCTTCGAGGAAATCTTTTAGGGATTCCTCCGAGAGCTTCATTATAGCGTAATTCTCCTCCGCTTCGAGTAACTCGTAAAGGAGCTTCTCTATGTTCTCAAGTTTCCTCTCAATTCTAATGAGTTCCCTAACGACATCAATCCCTTCCACTTTATCACCCCCAATCGGTGTCAGCCTGACGTGCACTCATCACTCTTCAGTGGGATGGAGTGGTCGTCATCCACCGCGATTTTCTCCGTTTAGCAGGTATATATTCCTTCCGAGCCATTCATCAAGGATCTTCTGCCTCGTTAGATTACCCAGTATGTAGCTCCTCCTGAGATATTCCTCGAGGGGATGTTCAAGGCGTCTCCCAACGGCTTCAAGTGCTTCACTGAGGGTCTCAAAGCGACCTATCGGGTTGTTAAGGGCCTTCTTCACACCGAGCCTTATCTGCCACACTCCTACCGGGGCGTAGTATTCTGGCGTAACCTCTCTGAACACGACTGCTCTCGCCTGTCTCCTTCTCCCGCGCAAAGCTTCGAGAACGCTTAAACGCGCCGCGTGATAGGCACCGGCCGTTTCTTTCACGTACTCTTTCCTTCCTCTGAAGTCCTCGTAGTCGTGGATAACGCTCGGCCTCTCGCTCCCGAAGAGGGAACCCCTAAGCCAGACCTCTAAAAGCTCGAAGGCGTAAGTTTCAGGCATCAAAAGAACAGCATAGCGGTTTCCAAGAAAGCGGTAGAAGTAAACTTCATAGTTGTTTATCTCAGGGTAATGCAGAATTTCGCGCCTGAGGTTCTTCCCAATCGTGTCCTGGACAGCTGTGATGCTCCACCTCGTCGGGACGAGCTTTTTCTCGACGCCTAAAAGGCCTGCGGAGAGAAGCCTTATGATGTAGTATTCATCGAAGCCCCAGTTGTAGAGTCTCATTATTGCTTCCTCTGCCTTAAGCTCGTCGCTAACCACGTAGTCCGTTTTTCTTGGAATTCTCGGGTTCTCCGTTAGTTCAAAGTCCAACAGTTCCGCCTTGGGACCCAGTGGGGGAGCGAACTCGCTCGGGAGGACTTTGAGGACCGGCTTCTTCTTGAGAATTACCTCGCTGTCAACGGGCTTAACGCTCATCGCCAGTTCTTGAACTTCGCTCAGTATTCTGCCGCTCTTCCTGACGTTTACATCCGCCCTTGTCTCACCCATGACCAGGAGGGAGCGGTAGTAGAGAATATCGCGTATCGTCTTGTTCTCCCATTTAATGGGGCTGTCGAGATAACTTGTATTTCCCTCAATCGGAGGGACTAGTGGGCCGATTCTAACCTTGGGGTAGCCGTGCTCGCCTACGAAGATGCTTGGCGGAGAGGAACCAAAGAGGTGGCGCTTGTTTAACCTCTGCTCAACGGTTCGGGCTACCCTAAAGCGCTCTAGAATGGGACAGGTTGGCCTGCCACAGAGCAGTTTCCTGCCCTTGCAGATGGCACAGAGTCTTGAGTTGAATAGCTCCACCATTATGGGTGACTCGCTCCGGGAATGTAAAAGCTTTGTCCCTCCAAAAAACTTAAAAACCCTCTTCCGCTCATATACCTCGGGCGTGCCGCGGTAGCCTAGCCTGGTAGGGCGCCGGCCTGCTAAGCCGGTGGGCGGTGCCCACCGGGGTTCAAATCCCCGCCGCGGCGCCATTAATTTCTCTTGGTTCAGTGCCGGGATAGCCTAGAGGCGAGGCGAGGGACTGCAGATCCCTTCCACCCGGGTTCAAATCCCGGTCCCGGCTCCAACCTACTTTTCAGGGAGTTAATGCCCAAAAAAGCATTTTCAAAGAATGTTCGTGTGGTAAGTTTCAGTATTTAAAGAGAAGAAAAATCAGAGAAGCATTCTGGCATCGACGGCAACGGCGCCGTCTTCGTAGGCGAAAATCGGGTTGATGTCGAGTTCCTTAATCTCTGGAAGTTCTAGTGCAAGTTCGCCAACCTTGACGATGATGTCGGCAAGGGCCTCTATATCAACTGGCTTCTCACCGCGTGCTCCGGCGAGAATCGGGTAGGCCTTTATCTCCTTTATCATCTCAAGGGCCTCTTCCTTCGTTATTGGCGCAACACGGAATGAAACGTCCTTGAGTATCTCGACGAATATTCCACCGAGACCGAACATCACAGCCGGACCGAACTGCGGGTCGCGTATCATACCGACGATGACTTCCTTGCCGAGCGGGAGCATCTTGTATATTATGACTCCCCAGAGGTCGGCATCTGGCTTATACTTCTTGGCGTTCTCCATGATCTCTCTGAATGCCTTTCTTGCTTCTTCGTCGTTCTTTATGTTGATCTTAACTCCACCGGCGTCGCTCTTGTGGATAATCTGTGGAGAAACTATTTTCATAACCACAGGATAACCGATTTCACGGGCAAACCTAACGGCTTCTTCTTCGTTAGTTGCAACTTTAAAGTCTGGGACAGGAATACCGTAAAGGCGAAGGATTTCCTTCGCTTCGGGTTCAACAAGGGGCCTGTTTTCTGCTTTGGCCTTTTCGATTATCTTCTTTGCTTCTTCAACACGGTTCATCTCAATCACCCCGTAAGCCTGACGTTTATCACTCAGAGGGAAAGGTTAAAAGGGTTTCCATTTGCAAAGTCTCTATTTTCCCATGTTTTGAATCTGCAACAATCCAAAATTAATGAATTTTAGAATTTAAAACAACTGAAAATAGGAGAGTTTCTTAGCTCTTTCTCAGCGTTATTTCAAAGTTCTTGTCTCCTTTCGTTATGTCCATCACGAGACTTTTGTCATAATCTATAAACTTAGTGCCCACTATGTTATAACCCTCCTTTTTGAGAAAGTCTGCAATCTTGAGGCCGAGGTCGTCGAAGAACTCAGCTGCCATAGTCGCGAGGCTTGGCTCCTTTATTCCAAGTTCATCGTGGTACCTCCGGGCCAGCTCGAAAACGTCTTCCATGGTAACCACCGGGAATAGTATTTTTCCCCAACGTTAAAAACCCTTTCGCCGAAAGGCTTAAATCCACACGGTCTAACCCTCGGGAGTGGTAACGATGGCGAAGGTTCTCTGGGTTCTCAAAGCTGGAAACAAACTCTACTCAAAGGTCCTTGACGATTACCCCTACTACGTTGAGGCTGACCTTTTCTCTGACGAGAGCCTCTGCACCTGTCCCCTCGGGGGAAACTGCGGGCATGTCTCAGCTGTTAGAGACGCCTATGAGAAGGGGCTCTACTTCGATGCTGGCAATGTTGAGCCGAGAAACTCTGAGGCCGTTGCGTGGAGCTATCTCTCCCAGGTTCCAAGACTTGCACTCGAAGTCACTATCGCGGAGCTTTTTAGTTCCCTTAAGCGGGACGAGAGCGGGAGCGAGAGTGCCATGCTCTTTCTCCGTGCGCTTAGGCTCGTTCGCGAGACGGGTGCCAGAGAGTATCTTTACCCCCTCGGTGAAGCCCTTGAGGAATACTCCTCCGTTTTTCATGATTATCTCCTTGTGGAGAAGTTGTGGAAGGCTTACGAAGAAGTCAAAAACACCCTCGAAAAGGAACCCTTATAAGGGCTCGCTGGCCGAAATAAACTTAGAGGGTGGGAATATGAAGGCGATTTACAGGGAAGTTTGTCCCAACTGCTCGGGTAGAATCTCCGATGAGAGGCTTGTGATGAAAAACCCATGTGAGAACTGTCTCGATAATCCCGTCACCGCTGAAAACTACTTCGAGCTCGTCAGGGCCGTGAGGGAAGCTCTGAAGGAAAGAAAGAGACTCAAGGCGTGGGAGGAGATATACTCCCTCGAGAAGGGCCTTAGAGATGTCGAGGAGTTCTTCACAAAAGCCACTGGATTCACCTTCTGGAGCGCCCAGAGGACATGGGTCAAAAGGCTCTTGAAGGGGAGGAGTTTCTCGATTATAGCGCCGACGGGAATGGGTAAGAGCACCTTTGGAGCTTTCATGTCCGTTTATTATGCAAAGAGGGGCAGGAAGAGCTACATCGTTGTCCCCACAACTCCCCTCGTCGTCCAGACCGTGAAAAAGATTCAGGCTATTTTAGAGAGGACCGGTCTCAACGTAAGGCTCGCTTATTACCATGGCAACCTGAGGAAGAAGGAAAAGGAGGAAATGGTTTCACTTATCGAGTCCGGGGAATACGACATCCTCGTAACCAGCGCTCAGTGGCTCGCTAGGAACTTCGATGAAAAGCTTAAAGGAAGGCACTTCGACTTCATTTTTGTTGACGATGTTGATGCCTTCCTCAAGGCGAGCAAGAACATAGACCGCTCCCTTCTCCTGCTGGGCTTCACGGAGGAGATAATAGCCAAGGCATGGGAGATAATTAGACTGAAGAAGCAGATGAGCAGGTACCTGAACGGTAGAGCCGAAGACAGGGAAGAGAAGCTGAAGGAGCTTAACCGAGAAATAGAGAAGCTCCAGCGCGAGATTGAAAAGTTCAAGCGAAAAAACAGAATAGGGATAATGATTATTGCCTCGGCCACAGGAAGCGCGAGGGGAGACAGGATAAAGCTCTACCGTGAGTTGCTCGGCTTTGAAGTTGGCTCTGGGAGAAGCGCCCTCAGAAACGTCGTGGACAGCTACCTAAAACCGAGCAAAGACGTTAAGGAGCACGTTGAGGAACTTCTCAAGAGGCTCGGAAAGGGTGGTCTAATCTTTGTCCCGATAGACCAGGGGCTGAGCTATGCGGAGGAGCTTGTCAACTATCTCCGGGAGCGCGGGTTTAAGGTCGAGCTCGCGAGCTCAAAGAACAAGAAGGCTGTGGAGAGGTTTGAGAACGGGGAGGCCGATTATCTCGTCGGTGTCGCAACCTATTACGGCTCAATCGTTAGGGGCCTCGACCTGCCCCATCTAATCCGCTATGCCATTTTCACCGGCGTGCCAAAGTTCCGATTTTCCATAGATCTCGAGAGGCCAACCATATACAGAGCACTGGGTCTGCTCAGTGAGGTTATGGACTTCCTCGATGATGAAGACAGAAGAAAGGCCGAAAGGCTCTACGCGAGGCTCAGGAGGCTCATAAGGAACATACCCCAGTTTGAGCTTATGAAGATTGAGGAGGCTCTGGCGGAAGGCCTTCCAATAGAGAACGACTTCCACAAGACGGTTCTCAACGTATTTCGCGAGCTCGTTGAGTTCCTGCGCGGGGTTTTGAGAAAGGAGGAAGTACTTAAGAGGCTCGCCGAGGACCCCTTCGTCAGCCTTGTGAAAGAAGGTGACAAGTGGTTCATTGAGATTCCCGATGTCAGGACGTACATTCAGGCGACTGGAAGAACGAGCAGACTTTTCGCCGGTGGAATAACCAAGGGTTTGAGCGTCCTTATAGTTGACAACGAGAAGGTCTTCAACGGTTTAGTAAGACAGATGCGCTGGCGCTTCACGGAGTTTAAGATGGTCCCCTTTGAGGAGCTTAACCTCGATGAGATCCTCAGGGAGATAGACGAGGACAGGGAAAAGGTCAGGCTCGTGATGGAGGGCAAGATAAGCTCGAAGGTTAAAGACCTCGTCAAATCCGCCCTCATGATTGTTGAGAGCCCCAACAAGGCCAGAACCATAGCAAACTTCTTCGGTCAGCCGAGTAAAAGACGCATCGGCGATTTGGTGGCTTACGAGGTCAGCATAGGTAACAGACAGCTAACTATTCTCGCGAGCGGTGGGCATATGTTCGACCTCGTGACCAACGAAGGCTACCACGGGGTTCTCATTGAACGCGACGAAGACATGCTTAAGTTCATCCCCGTTTACGACACCATAAAGCGCTGTCGCGACTGTGGTTACCAGTTCGTTGACTGGGAGAAGAAAGGAGTCTGCCCGCGCTGTGGAAGCCGGAACGTTCGCGATGCCATGGAGAACGTTATGGCCATGAGGGATATCGCCCAGGAGGTTGATGAGATACTCATAGCTACGGATCCGGATACGGAGGGTGAGAAAATAGCGTGGGACATCAGGAACATCCTCAGCCCATACACGCCGAACATCAAGAGGACGGAGTTCCACGAGGTCACGAGGCCGGCCATACTGAAGGCCATCGAAGAAGCCAGGGATGTCAACGAGAACCGCGTCGAGGCCCAGATTGTAAGGAGAATCGAGGACAGGTGGATTGGCTTCGAGCTGAGCGGTGAGCTCCAGAGGGTTTTCGAGAATAGGAACCTCTCCGCCGGAAGGGTTCAGACACCAGTTCTCGGCTGGATTATCGAGAGATACAAAGAGTTCAGCGAGAGCGAGGTTTACTACCTTGGTTTGACCCTTGAGAACGGCCTTCAGATTACTGTTGAGCTTGGAAAAGATGGAAAAGACATCGAGCCACCTGAATACGTCACCGTTGAGGAGGTTCAGCTGGAGGAGAAGGAATTAAATCCGGCTCCGCCCTACACGACCGATGCCATGCTCCGCGATGCTTCTACCTTTCTAAAGTTATCGGCGCCCGAGACGATGCGCTTGGCTCAAGACCTCTTTGAGATGGGTCTAATCACATACCACAGAACCGATTCAACCCACGTTAGCAACACTGGAATAGAGATAGCGAAGGAGTACATAACTCAAGAACTCGGGGAGGAGTACTTCAAACCGAGACACTGGGGTGAAGAGGGAACCCACGAGGCCATAAGGCCAACGAGGCCGATAGACACGGGAAGATTAATGCAACTGATTAGGGACGGAATAATTCAGCTACCCCGGGGCCTGACAAGAGACCACTACCGTCTCTATGACATGATATTCAGACGTTTTATGACGAGCCAGATGGTTCCGGCGAAGGTGCTC
Source organism: Thermococcus sp. (assembly GCF_027011145.1). NCBI lineage: Archaea > Methanobacteriati > Methanobacteriota > Thermococci > Thermococcales > Thermococcaceae > Thermococcus > Thermococcus sp. The sequence goes on from NZ_JALVAO010000042.1 coordinate 48,545, forward strand.
TACGAAAGGGCCGTTATAAACGCGGGCGTTGGAAAGGTTGAGGTTGAGGGTTACGTTGAGATAATCAGAGATGGCTGGACGAGGCTGAGGAATCCCCCGCTGAGACAGTTACCGAAGCTGGAACCTGGAGCTAAGCTTAAGGTCGTTGAATCGAAGAAGTGGAAAGCTCCAAAAGTTTCACTCTATACTCAGGGTGACATAATAGCCCTGATGAAGGAGCGTGGCATTGGAAGGCCTTCAACTTACGCCAAAATCGTTGAGACGTTGATAAGACGCGGTTATGTTGTTGAGACAAGGGGTAGGAAAAAGCTCGTTCCGACGGAGAAGGGAATCAAGGTCTACCACTATCTTGTGAGCAAGTACCGCGACCTCGTCAGTGAGGAGCGCACGAGGGAGCTTGAAAGGATCATGGACCTCATCGAGGAAGGGAAGGAGGACTACATGCGGGTCTTAAATGATCTTTACTTTGAAATTCGGCGTTATGTGTACGGAGAGGAGTAACATTTAGCCCTAGTCTATATCTATGCCTCTTGGTGATTTTTCCTGTTTTGTTTTCCTGAACATAAGAACTTTCTGCAGAACGCTTCTTTATGGTTGTTGTTTTATCTGATTGTAAAACCAAAAACCTTAAAATCAAGATAGGAGTAATACTGTTGCACAATCATGCAATCTCCATCTCATTTGCTGAAGTCACTAATTGCAATTTAAGTATGTTTTGATAAAACACTTTCAATATTTGGAAAAAGTTTATAACTATATTCTTCCAAAAACTAAGATAGAAAATTTGGTGGTGGTAAACATGGTCAAGGACAGGATGGTGGAACTCCTTCAAGAACACTTTGAGTTGAACCTCTACGAAGCTAGGGCGTATGTGGCTCTCGTCGGCTTCGGCGTTCTTACTCCAGCCGAGCTTGCCAGCGTCTCCGAAGTTCCTGCACCGAGGACCTACGACGTCCTCAGGAGCCTCGAAAAGAAGGGCTTTGCCATAAGCCAGCCGGGTAAGGTCAACAAGTACAGGCCCGTTCACCCGGAGAACATCCTCGAGAAGTTCATCGAGGAGTGGCAGGAGCGCGTTAAGGAAGAGCTTGAGGCCAAGAAGCAGGCCAAGGAGGAGCTCCTCCAGCTCATGAAGCCCCTCATCGAGACCGAGATTCCGAAGTACGGCGTTGAGCGCGTATGGGTCGTCCGCGGAATCAGGAACGCCACGCTGAAGACCAAGGAGATGTTTGAGGACGTGAAAGAGAAGATTCTCCTGGCTGACGATGGATACATTGCAATCAACCTTGAAAACGACCTCATTAAGGCCATTGACAACGGCGCCAAGGCCAAGATAATCGTCACTGAACCTGTCCTCAAGAGGATTGAGGGCTCAAAGATTCTCGACTACGCCAAGAAGGGCAAGCTTGAACTGAGGGTTCTCGACAAGTTCGACCTCCCGATGCTCATCTGCGACGATGAAGTCTTCTTCGCCCTCGAGGACATGGCGGCAAGGTACTTCAACTACGAGACCCAGGTCTGGATTAAGGACTTCAGGATAAGGGACCTCTTTGAGGCCAAGTTCAACGAGTACTGGGAGAAGGCCAAGAAGGTCTGACGTTCCTTCTTCTTTCAATTTGGCTTTTGTTTTGAAAGATGTGTTAAAAAAGCGTCAAACGTACTTGAACTCCTCTTCGAGCTCGTCCTTCTCCTTCAGCTTCCAGTATAGCTTTCCGTCCTTCTGGTAGCTCTCAACCTTCCCGCTCTCGGCAAAGCGGAGCAAATAGCGCCTTACCTCCATCGGTCCGATACCGGTCTCTTCGGCTATTTCCTCCACCGTTTTCGGACCATTTTCGAGGGCCTTGAGAACCTTCACGTTCTTCATTCCCCTCCCTCCAGCTGTTTATAGCGTTCCAACAGGTTTATTATGAGCTCCATTACCCTTAAGTGTTTCTCAAGCTCGTTGATGTCATCCGGTAGTGAGTTGGCAAGCTCGGTGAGCTTCTCCATCAGCCTCTCTTCTACTCCCTTCATCTCGTTGGCTTTCTGCCTCTTCCTGTGCTCGCAAACGGGACAGAAGACTTTTCCGTCCTTTTCGAAGAGAGGTGAACCACACTTGGGGCAGTGTCTGTCGAGCATCTTGGCGCCAGAGAGCATGAGGGGCATTATAATCTTCCTGATCTCCTCGTCGCTGATTGACATCGAATCACCCCACTAGGAGCTGAAATACCTCGAAGAGGGCCTTCTTTCCGAGCCTTGAGCGTCTGAGTCTATCCGAGATTTCAGCTATGTCAAATGCCACAATCCGGAAGTTCTCTTTTATAGCCTCTAGGATTTCCAGGAGCTGTTCAAGGGTGAGTTCACCGTGCTGGAATCGGGCTATTTTGTATTCAGGCCTTAGAACGTCCATATCAACGGTTAAGTAAACCTCCTCGCCGAGATACTTCTTTGCTTCATCGATTATCTCCTCAACGGAGTTCGTCTGGAAGTTCTTATATGCCCTCCACTTACCTCTCATTTTTCTGCTCCTGAGCGTTGCCGGATAGACTTTGACACGCCTCGTCCAGAGCTGGGTTCTCTCGGTTGTCGGAATCATAAGGACTGGCGCCATAACGACTGCCCTATCAACGAGCCTTCGCTCTAGGGCGTAAGCAAGCCAGGAACCGTGGTCGAGGTAGTCGTGCATCAAATCCGTGTGGGCATCAACGCTGATTAGAGCTTTGGGCCTCAACTTCTCAATTATCCCGTATGTGGCAAGGTGTTCGCCGATTATGTATGAGCTATCTTGAGGAACCCTGTCCGGAAGTAGCTCAACCCTGCTGGCTTCAACTATGACGTAATCATCAATCAGCTTGTTCCTCTTTAAAAGCTGGAGCGCATACAGCACTCCCTCTCGATTTGGCTTCTCACCAAAGGGGATGAAAGTAACCATTCAACTCACCGAAAAGGATTAGGTCGTTCTTTTTTAAACCTTGGCGGAATTTTTTAACATCTTTTTGTTCATTTTTATAGTCAAACTTTAAAAAGTCGACCCGAAACCATAAATCGAAAACCTTTCGGAGGTCTCGCCATGATACTTCAGGTTGCCCTTGATTTAACTGACATTGAGCAGGCCATTTCTATAGCCGAGAAGGCCGCTCGTGGTGGCGCTCACTGGCTTGAGGTAGGAACGCCCCTCATTAAGAAAGAGGGCATGCGCGCGGTTGAGCTTCTCAAGAGGCGCTTCCCGGACAGGAAAATCGTTGCCGACCTCAAGACCATGGACACCGGTGCCCTTGAAGTCGAGATGGCGGCGAGGCATGGAGCTGATGTCGTTTCCATCCTCGGCGTTGCGGACGACAAGACGATAAAGGACGCCGTTGAAGTTGCGAGGAGGTATGGAATCAGGGTCATGGTTGACCTTATAGGGGTCAAAGACAAGGTCAAGAGGGCAAAAGAGCTCGAGAAGATGGGCGTCCACTATATACTCGTCCACACTGGTATAGACGAGCAGGCCCAGGGTAAGAGTCCTCTCCAGGACCTTGGGGAGGTTGTTAAGGCCGTTAAAGTTCCCGTTGCTGTTGCAGGTGGCCTAAACCTTGAGACGATTCCGAAGGTCATAGAGCTCGGCGCGACGATAATAATCGTTGGAAGCGCGATAACTAAGGCAAAGGACCCCGAGAAAGTTACGAGGCAGATAATCGACCTCTTCTGGGGCGAATACATGCAGACCATTAGAAAAGCTATGAAGGATATTGTTGAGCACGTCAATAACGTCGCCGACAGCCTCAAGCTTGAGCAGGTCAGGGGCTTCGTGGATGCGATGATTGGGGCGAATAAGATATTCATCTACGGTGCCGGGAGGAGCGGTCTCGTTGGCAAGGCATTCGCGATGAGGCTCATGCACCTTGACTTCAACGTCTACGTCGTCGGTGAGACGATAACTCCTGCCTTCGAGCAGGGGGACTTGCTCATAGCCATCAGCGGTTCAGGTGAGACAACAAGCATAGTCGATGCGGCTAAGATAGCGAAGAAGCAGGGTGGAAAAGTTGTTGCGATAACGTCTTACGCCAACTCTACCCTTGGTAAACTAGCCGATGTTGTCGTCGAGATTCCTGGAAGGACAAAAGCCAACATCCCAACAGACTACATAGCTAGGCAGATGCTCACCAAGTACAAGTGGATTGCCCCGATGGGAACTCTCTTCGAGGACTCGACAATGGTGTTCCTCGATGGAATAATAGCCCTCCTCATGGCGACGTTCCAGAAGACCGAAAAGGATATGAAGAAGAAGCACGCGACCCTCGAATGATAGCTATGCGCTCTTTCACCCATCTTTTCGTTGGAGTTGGCAACGCAGGAGCTAGGATAGTTGACAGGATAAGTGCCGATGGAGTAGTTAAGGTAACGATAAACCCCGGCCACTACCTCCTTCGTCCCAAACGATATACGGGGAGGATTAGGGAGTTTTTTTCTCACCTCCTAGAGGATACGTTCCTCTGGTTTGTGTTTGAGGACAAGCCGGTGAACCTTGAACTGGTTGATTTGATTCTTGAGAGTAGCCCATCCGATGCCATAAGGCTCGCCTACGTTTTAACTCCCAGGCGAGAGCTCGTGCATGAGAAACCGCCCTGGGCGGATAACTTTGAAACGGTCTTCTACGACTCCCTCTGGGACTTCCTTACCGAGGACGTTCCCCTCGGAATTGCCTTTGAGAGGGCATCTGTTTCGATAGCCGAGCTCTTTTCACGGCTGTACTACTACCTTGAAAACCAGATGCTTGTGAACATTGACTACGCCGACCTGTTCAACATGATTCGCGGAGGGAACGTTGGGATAATGCGCCTCCTAGATAGAGTTGATTTCAGCTGGCACTGGGGGATATGGGAGAGGGGGCTCATAGGAATCCTCGTCGGCAACGACTTCCCGCTCAGGGGGGCCCACGAGATTCTGTCCCGCTTTCAAGAGTTGTTAGCCGAGAAAGATGTAATATGGGGTATAATAACCGACGAAACCGTTAGAGGGGTCGAGATACTGGCTCTCCTCGTGAAGGGGTGGGACGATGAAGGCGGTGCTGTTTGACGTCGATGGAACCCTACTCACTGAGATGCCCCTGATTCAGCTCTTCCTTCCCCGGGTCTACGATGAGCTTTCAAAGAGGCTCGGCATCACAAAGGAGGAAGCGAGAAACCGCTTTTTGAACGAAATCATGGCAAGGAAGGACACCTATGACTGGCACGACTGGAACTTTTTCTTCGAGCTCTTCGGTGTGAACCTGAAATACGAGGACCTCCTTAGGGAATACCCCCACAAGCTTCATGTATACCCTGACGTTCGTCCAACCCTGGAGTGGCTCAGGGAAAGGGGTTACAGCCTCGCGGTGGTTACCAGCGGGCCCTCCTACCAGAGGCTCAAGCTCCAGCTTACGGGTCTTGAGGGATATTTCGATGCAATCGTCACGAGGGAGGACGTCAAGGCAATCAAACCCGAGCCTAGGATTTTTCTCCACGCCCTTGAAAAACTTGGTGTTAGCCCTGGAGAGGCACTCTACGTCGGTGACTCCCTCAGCCAGGACGTTTACGGGGCAAAGCACGTTGGGATGACGGCCGTCTGGATTAACCGGGAAGGAGCGGACGGCTACCATATGGCTGATTACGAGATTAGGACCCTTCATGAGCTTAGAAAAATACTGGAGGGGTTGGAATGAGGGAGATTTTCAATGGGGAGGGAGTTTTTGTTAAATACATGGAGAAGGAGGTCGAGATAAGGCCCGGCGATAAGCTTGTCCATAGGGTTGAAGAACCGACGGAACTCTGGTGGAAGCTGAAGGAAACCTTAAAGGGCAAGAAGGTTCGTGTTGTGGTTTACGAGGTGGAAGAATGATTGCCCACCTAATCAACACCGATGCGGGTAAAAGGGGCGTCCTCAAGCTCTACCTCGACTACCGGCGGAGAAATTTTAATTTTTTACATAATTCTGCAAAGCTGTTTTTAGACAATTATGGGAAAGTGTTAATCGTTACTGGCTTTCCGATTCCTCCAGACAACATTCCGGAAACGGATGGTCCACCCGGGGCTCTCGCACTTTACAGGGCAATAAACGAGCTCGGGGGAGATGCCGAGATTCTAACGCAGGAGGAAGTGATTCTGGCAATGATGCCCTTTCAGAAGGCCCTCTCGTTAAAGTTTGCGCGAGAGCCCGACGTCTCTTCCTACGATTTGGTCATCTTCATTGAGACCCCGGGTAGGGCAAAGGATGGCAACCATTATTCAATGTTTGGACTTCCAGTGGGGGGAGAGACCTTTGACTGGGTGGCGGAAGAGGCCAGAGCCTACGGTGTTCCCACGATTGGAATAGGCGATGGGGGCAACGAGATTGGCATGGGTAAGGTCAGGGACCTGGTAGTTAAGCACGTCCCCTATGGTGAGAAGATAGCGAGCGTCGTTGAGACCGATGAGCTGATTCTCTCGGCGGTTTCCAACTGGGGTGCCTACGGCCTAATCGCTCAGGCCTCGCTGGAACTTGGGCGGAACCTGTTGCCTGACTGGGAGGAGGCGTTTGTCGTTAGGATTCTCGTTGAGAACGGCCTTATAGACGGGGTAAGCAAAAGGGGAGAAATCAGCGTCGACGGTATTCCGATTGAAGTGCACAGGGCTTTTATTGACGCTATATTTAAACTTGTTGAAATGTCCCTGTGATTAGATGCCGAACTCCTTTTTCGTTTCATCAACTATCCTGTTTATCTCCTCTTGGGAGAGCTTTTTGGTCGCCTCCGCCAGAAGGAGCACTTCAGGTGTAATCCTCAGGAGGAGATAAGTTTTCTCAGCCCCTGATATTATGTATCTGTCTGAGGCCTCGAGTCCCGAAAGTGCCCTAAAAATTTCGGGGGTCTTTGCAGACAGTTCCTCGTATTTCTCAAAGTTACCCATTATCGGCAGTCCCTCCGAAGTCGCGTAGAGGTATTTTCTAAGTCCGTACTTTTTGGAGAGAGCCTCCTCAAAATTTTCAATCTCTTCCGTTGTTTTTGTTCTCAGGAATTTTTTTATCCTCTCCATTATACCCATGTCTGCGTGCCTCCAATATTTTTTTGCACAGTCCTTCTATATCAGTTATGATATTTTCAGGACAGTTACCTGTTTCCCTAAAAAGTTTTTTGATCATTGTGAACTTCTCCCAGCATCTCTTTTTTATCTCATTTGGAACCCACAGGTAGTCTATTCCAAGGTTGTTCAAATGCCTGATAAAGCGGTTTTCAAATCCGTTTGTTGGAACTAATGGTGAAACTGGAAATATCATCACAAGCTGAGGCCTTAAAACACTAAGTACAAAGGAGTCGAATATTTCGATAATGTCTTTGAGTTTTGGATTGTCCAGCACGCAACAGTATAAAACTTTACATTCGGAAATATTGCAGATTAGGAGGAGTCTCCGCCCTTTTTCAATCCTAGGGGATACTCCAATAAACACCACGGGAACGTTTCTGTTGCAGAGAACGTTGAATTCTTCAACTATCCTCATAAACTCAGCTTCTTTGTATTCGTTTATTGTTCTCCAGATTTTGTACCTCGATATTTTGATATTTTCTTTTTTTAAATGCTCTTGTATCCTCGATATTGTGTATCCCTCTTCTCTAAGACGCAGTATTTTCTTTTTAATATCTCCTGCCAGTTCTTCTCTTTTCCGTCCTGGCTTTTTGAGGTGCGGATCCTTTATTATTTGAAGAACCCTTCTAGGGGTTATGCCGAATCTTTCGGCTATTTCCATTGTACTAACTCCATTTTCCCATAGGTGAAGTATTTCGTTAACCTGATTTTTATCAAGTTTCATAACAATACATAGGGCAATAAACAATTTAATATTTTTTGGATAATATGTCCAGTAACCGAAATAATTATCGAATATTTCGGAAAAAAGTTTATAATGCCAACATGAATATAATTAGAATGGCCTTGGCAGTTCCCCACCCGATGAGGAAAACTGCAAAGATTTAGAATATGCTCAACGAGGGGGGGTGCATCTTCGATGACGGAGGCGAAGGTCGTGGAGAGAATGAACGAGAGGTCTGAGGAAATGGCAACAAAGGTTAACAATCTTATATTGTATGGCATTTACAAGGTTCTTGGTGCCGGTGCGAGGGGACTAGGTAATTCCATTGGCGAGGAACTACTCCATGCCATGATGGATGAGTATGGATTGAACTTTGAGGGTAGCAACGACCCGCAGGAACTGCTCAACCGTTTCACAGAGGTCATGATAAACACCCTTGGCTTTGCCGAGAAGGGTGAAATAGACGTTGATGGGAATAAGGTAACACTAAAGCTTGATAACCCAATGGATCTTTACGCCCTTCAGTTGCTTGAGAAGAAGGGGATGAAGCCAGTTCTCTATCCCATGGCAAATGCAGTTGCGGTAGCTATCAAGAAGTTTTCCGGTAAAAACGTCTTGATCAAGGAAATACGCGTTCATGAGAAACATGTTGAGGTTGACATGCTAATTCTGGGGTGATGAAGATGTTTGAGAACGTTATAGCCGACCTTCTCAGAGTTGATGGTGTTAAGGGTGTTGCTGTTGTTAGCAAAGACGGCCTTCTCATCGAAGGGCAGGCGAGCGATAGAACGATTGACGTTGAAAACGTTGCAGCGATGGTCGCTACCATATACGGTACTGCATTAAACGTTTCCAAAGAGGTGTTCCATGAAGAGGCAGTTGACATGGTTACCCTCGAGTCACCAAAGGGCAAGATAATAACCGTTGAGGCGGGTGAAAACGCCGTTCTTACTGTCCTTACAGACCCAAAGGTCAACCTGGGTCTCGTGAGAATTTACCTCAAGAGGAATGCTCAAAAGATCGCTTCAATGCTCTGAGATTCTTTTCTATTATTTTTGAGGTGGTTTAAATGCTTCCGGGAAAGTTTGTTGGCGTTATTACGAACTTTGACGATCCGTTGGAGCTAACTGGAAAGACTAGGGAAGGTTATCTTAAACTAGCATGGAGGAGTGATTCCAGTATAAAAGTTGGGTACATTATAATGAAAAAGGGCAAAATATTGGGGGCTATTGTCGAAGATGTTCTTAATAATACCTCAATTCAAGGCGACATTGCATTCGTTGAGATAGTTGAGGCGATAAAACAGGGTCTTGTGAAGTCTGTCGAGATATATGAAGCAAACGTTGAGGAAATCCTAAATGAAAATCCCAAGGCATACATCACCGAAGTCTCCACTATCCCAAGCTCTGGAAACGACTTGGAAAGTTTCTTATCCCTCCTTAAGATGTATAAGGGAAGCATAGAGATACAAGATGGCTCAAAAGCGTGGATTCTTTACGTGGAACATGGAATAGTAAAGGCCGCTAGAGGCATCAGGGGATCAAACCTCCGGGGTGATAGCGCAATTAGGGAAATATTCCGTGAGATGGGCCATCTTCTGAAGGAGGGCAAATATACAACTAGCGATAGGGTTCAATTTTCTTCCTCAGACACCGTTAAAAAGGGAGAAATTTTTATCGAAGGTTTAGAACTCCTGAAGGAAAAAAGACGGCTGGAGAAAGGCTTTTAATCCCTTCCCAGCTTTTTACCCCCGGTGAGTTCATGAGGCTCGAGGAGTTCATACCAGATGCTAAAACGAAGGCGCTCATAGAGAGAACGCGCGAGTTTGCGAGGGGCTTCTTTGAGAGGGAGGGAACGCACGGCTTCAGCCACGTTGAGAGGGTGTTCAACCTCTGCATGCACATAGGCAGGGAGGAGAACGCTGACCTTGAAGTTCTGGCACTATCTTCTCTCCTCCACGACATAGCGAGGCCCCTTGAGGACAGCGGAAAGGTCGAGGACCACGCCGTTGAAAGTGCTAGGATAGCCAGGCGCTTCCTTAAAAGCCTCGGCTATCCAGAGGAGAAAGTTGAGGCGGTTGTCCATGCAATCGAGGCCCACCGCTTCTCCCGTGGTCCAGAGCCGAGAACACTCGAGGCTAAAATCCTCAGCGACGCGGACAAGCTCGATGCAATAGGCGCGATAGGAATAGCGCGCGTTTTTATGTATTCCGGCGAGCACGGAAGGGACATTGAGGCTTCCCTCAGGCACTTCGAGGAGAAAATCCTCAAGCTCAAAGACCTCATGTACACCGAAACGGCAAAGCGTATCGCCGAAGAAAGGCACAACTTTACGGTGGAATTCATCGAGAGGATAAGGCGGGAAATCGAGGGCGAGCTTTGAGTTCTTTCTCTTTTCGCCTCGCATAATAACCTTTTTAAAGGGCTTCCTGAATTAAGGGTTAGCCCATCAAGGTCATTCTAAGGAGGTGAGAACGTGAAGGCGCCAATCTGTGAGGTTTGTCTCAAGACCGACGACATTCTTTGCCCCGCTGATGAAAAGAAACTTCAAGAGGGTATAATCTCCGAGCTGGACGTTAAGGTCGCACGCTTACTCTACAAGCTTCTTGGAGATGTGGACATCGAGTTTAAGAAGGCCGTCGAGGCTGGAGATCTTATCGTCATAGTCGTTGGCGAGGGAGACGTACCCATAACCATAGGCAAGGGCGGAAAGAACATAAAGACCCTCATTAGGGAGCTTGGTAAGCGCGTCAGGGTCATCGAGGGCATGAAGGCTGAGAGCACCGATGAACTCAAGAAGCTCGCCTCCGACCTGCTTTATCCCGCCGGCGTTTTCGGCGTTAACGTCGTTTACAGGCCCGGTGGCGAGACCTACTATAAAGTCCTCGTCTTCGGCAGGGACAGGAAGAAGCTCCCGGAGAAGCCGGAAATCCTTGAGAGCGTTCTCAGCCAGATAGTTGGCAAGGAAGTCAAGATTTCCTTCGTTTGATTTTTCTTCTCCTTATCGAATACATTTAAAAGCTCGCCCCTACTCCTTCTGGGGATGGCCATGTATAGGACGCACTACTCGAGCGAGATTACGGAAGAGCTCAACGGCCAGCGCGTTAAGGTTGCCGGCTGGGTGTGGGAAATAAAGGACCTGGGCGGAATTAAGTTCCTCTGGATAAGGGACAGGGAGGGAATAGTCCAGATAACGGCGCCAAAGAAGAAGGTAAGTCAGGAGATATTCAAGCTCATTCCAAAGCTCAACAGCGAGGACGTCGTTGCGGTTGAAGGCATCGTTAACTTCACGCCCAAGGCGAAGCTCGGCTTTGAGGTTCTCCCGGAGAAGCTCGAAATACTCAGCAGGGCTGAAAGCCCGCTCCCGCTCGACCCCACCGGAAAGGTCAAGGCGGAACTCGACACGAGGCTCGACAACCGCTTCATGGACGTAAGAAGGCCCGAGGTAATGGCCATATTCAAGATACGCTCGAGCGTTTTCAAGGCAATCAGGGACTTCTTCCACAGTGAGGGCTTCATCGAGATTCACACGCCGAAGATTATCGCTACAGCAACTGAAGGTGGAACCGAGCTCTTCCCGATGAAGTACTTCGAGAGAGATGCTTTTCTGGCCCAGAGTCCGCAACTCTACAAGCAGATTATGATGGCGAGCGGTCTGGACAGGGTCTACGAGATAGCGCCGATTTTCAGGGCTGAAGAGCACAACACGACTAGGCATTTAAACGAGGCGTGGAGTGTTGATGCCGAGATGGCGTTCATCGAGAGCGAGGAGGAGGTAATGGAGCTCCTTGAGAGGCTGGTAGCTCACGTAATCAACTACGTCCGCGAGCACAATACCAAGGAACTTGAAACCCTTAACTTCGAGCTTGAAGAACCGAAACTGCCCTTCCCGAGGCTGAGCTACGAGGAAGCCCTTGAAATCCTGTCTGACCTTGGAAAAGAAATCCCGTGGGGAGAGGACATAGATACGGAGGGAGAAAAGCTCCTTGGAAAGTACATGGTTGAGAACGAAAACGCTCCCCTCTACTTCCTCTACCGCTACCCGAGCGAGGCGAAGCCCTTCTACATCATGAAGTACGACGACAGGCCTGAAATCTGTCGCGCTTTCGACCTTGAGTACCGCGGTGTGGAGATAACATCCGGTGGCCAGAGGGAGCACCGCGTTGATGTCCTCGTCGAGCAGATAAAGGAGAAAGGACTGAATCCAGAGAGCTTCGAGTTTTATCTCAAGGCATTCCGGTATGGCATGCCGCCCCACGGAGGCTTTGGTCTCGGGGCGGAGAGGCTGATAAAGCAGATGCTTGACCTTCCCAACATCAGGGAGGTCATCCTATTCCCAAGGGACAGGAAGAGGCTTATACCGTAAGGCCTTTATACCTTCTCCCCTTTCATTGTGTAGGCAGTTGTGTACATATTGGTGTGTGGAGGTATGCATAATGAGAAAACCTGTGGCTTTAATCCTGATAGTGCTCCTGTCTTTGTCAATGCTTCATATCCATCGAGTAAGTGCTTCGGAAATTAAATACGCCAGTGTTACTGGTATCAGCCTGCCCTTGGGAGGAAGTGTTCAGCTTGGTCCATACACCATCAAGTTCACGGATGCCAGCATTACTTGGGACAGCGTATATCTTACTGTAGAGGGACCGGACGGTCAGATAAGCGCAGTCCTCAAAGTGGGCGGTTCTTTGGCTTATCCCTCCGGCGACCCCACTAAGATGCTCCTCAACGTTTCCGTGCTGTGGATAAGGAGTGACACGAAATCCGTGCTCCTAACAATAAGCTCCCCTCTAACAAAGCTTTATTCGGATAAGGCGATACCGGTTGGAACCGAGTTCTCACTCCCATCGGGATTTCCTCCGATAAAGATAAAACTGGTTTCCGCCTCTGACACAGATGCAACCTTTACAGTTACAATGCCGTATGGCGCTACCTACACACTGGAAATCCCGAAGGGTGAGTCGAGGTCTGTATCCTACAAGCTTGATGAGATTCACACCTACGTTAACTACCTGTCTATTGAAGTTCTCAACACTACCAAGAACAGCGGTGCTGTAATTAACCTATACGTTCCCAGGGTTGCATCCACGACCCTCAAGATAACAACGCCCGGAGAAACGAATCCCGAAAACCCAGTTACTCCCGTTGTTAAAACGACACTCCTCTACGACGACATCATTTACGTTGGCGAGAGGCTTCCTGTTAAGTACAACGGCACAACCTACTACTTCAAGCTCCTCTCGGTGATTCCTGACCTGGCGAGGGTTGAGGTTTACACCGCAAACGAAACCTATGCAAACTTTACCCTCGAGGCCGGCGACGTCCCCAAGGCCGTTCCCGGAACACCTTTCCTCGTGGCAATCTCAAAGACCCAGCCCGACTACAAGAGGGCCGTCCTCAAAGTTTACGGCCCCATTGAGGCCCAGGTAATTCCGATACTCCGCTCGGCTAAAGTAGTTGCCAACATAACCGCTGTGCCGAAGAAAGTCCTCCTTGGTCAGGACATAGTGCTCTCGATAGGCGTTGAGAACCTCGGTAGGGGAGATGCCTACCAGCTGAACGTCGCGGCGCCGATTCCAAACGGCTTCCAGCTGGTGAGCATGACGAAGAGCTGGCAGATAAAGAACCTTCCCGCCTTCACAAAACTTCCAATGCTCGTCTACGTCCTCAGGCCGACGAAGGTTGGAAAGTTCGACATCGGTAAGGTTCTCGTGACTTACTACGACGACCAGAGCCTCGAAACCGGAAAGATGAAGACCATTTACTCGGCTCCACTCACCGACATCGAGGTTTACGCTGTGCCAAAGCTCTCCCTTAACGCCCTTGCTTACAACGGTACATGGAACAACTACGTTACCGCTAAGGTAAACGATACCGTAACAATTGCCCTGACCCTTCAGGCTTCAAAGGGCAACCCCGCCTACGAGTTCATAAAGAACGCCACACTCATACTGAGTTATCCGAAGTCCCTGAAAGGACAGAGCGTCATAAACCTGGGCACAATAAAGGCAGGGGAAACAAAGACTGTCAAAGTTCCACTACAGGTTACGGGTGAAAACCTGTCCCTCGTGAAGGCCACGCTCAGATACCTTGACCCTCTCGGCAACCAGCACGAGCTGAGCTTTGGCACGGTTGCAACAATCAACAGCGTGCCTCCTGAGGTAGTCGTGAAGACCGTCAAGGTCTGGCCGAACCCGGAGGAGCTCCCGGCTTATATCAACCAGACCCTCTCGAAGGTGAACAACGCCACTCCCTTGGCGGAGCAGATACTTGACGTGGTTTCACCCTACGTCCCCAAGAAAAGCAACCCCTGGAAACCCCTGGCGATAATTTTCCTCATAGCGACCATCGTCCTCGCTGGATTCAGCTACAACTACTGGCGCGAACTTGAGGCCCTCAAAGAAAAAGTCCTCAGGAAGAAGCAGAGACGCCCTGGAGGACTGCCCAAGAAGGAGGAAGAGGAAAGCGAGATTGAGCTTCTTTAGTCAATTTTTTAAACCCTTCTCAAAACTTTTTCCCATGAGCCCCTTTAAGTACAAGCAGGTTATTGTTTCACGGAAGGATTTAAAGCTCAGCAAGGGGAAGTTCGCGGTTCAAGTGGCCCATGGAGCTGTCACGGCAACTCTCAAGGCTCAGAAGGAGAAGCCGGAGTGGTTCAAGGCCTGGTTCAACGAGGGACAGAAGAAAGTTGTTGTAAAGGCCGAGAACCTTGAGGAACTCTTCCAGCTGAAGGAGAAGGCAGAGAGGCTCGGACTTCCGACTGCCCTCATAAGGGATGCCGGTTTAACCGAGGTTCCACCCGGAACGATTACGGTTCTGGCGATTGGTCCAGCCCCTGAGGAGCTCGTCGATAAGGTCACCGGACACCTGAAGCTGGTGTGAGACATGGACTACCGCGAGTTCTTCTCCCACTTTGGTTATCTGAGCGAAAAGCCCGGGATAGGGGGGAGGATAAAGGCTTTTCCAGAGGACTTCGTGGTTATCGAGGAGCCGTTGCCTTCAGTCTTTGAGGGGAAGAGGTACGCTATCTTCCTTCTGAAAAAGCGCAACTGGGACACCATGACGGCTATAAAGGAGATAGCGAAGCGCGCTGGAATAAGCCACCGCGATATAGGCTTCGCCGGAACCAAGGACAGGCACG